>JALSPX010000228.1 GCA_026985755.1 Sulfurovum sp.
CTGCATATTTAAAATACCCAAGAAGTGCTATATTGACAACGATACCAAAACCAAGCAGTATCTTTTTATTTATCTTTGTATCTTGCGTATATTTTGACAAAGAGATGCCTAACACATAGTTAAAGAACATAGAAGAGAGCATAATAGGCACATAAGTAATCTCCCACCAACCATAGAAAAAAAGTGAGGCAAACACAAGAAATGCTTTGGCCGCTACAGTCAACTTGAGACTGTTGAGATAAAAATAGATAAAAAAGGTAAACGGTAAAAAGGCAAAAATAAAGATATACGAATTAAAAAGCAAATTATCGTCCTCATTAAGTTAAGCTATTTTAACACAGTATGGTAAATGCCTATTTGGAATATTTTGAGGACGGCTTTAGTGCATACTATTTTTTCACTATTTTATACAAAATTGCTGCCATTTTTCTATGTCCTTTACTATTAAAATGGACAAGGTCATTAAAGTACTCTTTTTTGACAATATCAGGCTTTAAAAAAGTAACATTACTGTCTCTACAAATATTTTGAACCTTATTATCCAATTGTCCTATCGTTGGACTATTTAATTTTAACCTTTTCAAATCTTCAGTACAATGTGCTGTCGAATAGATTATCACCTGAGTTGAGATAGATTTGGCAAGCATAATCAATTTCTGAAACTGACTCAAATACAATGCTAAATCTTTATCTGGCATCACAAAAAAATTTGGTATATTCGTATATTTGTGAAAAATAAAGTTAGGTCTTCTACTGGGATTAAAGTGATGTGTAAAATATTCAAAATTTTTACTATTTTTTAAAATACCTATTGTGTAATGTACAGGATGTTCCATTTCAAGTTTATGCAAATTGGGTTGTTTGATATGTGCATGATTTATATTAAAAACAATCGTATCGAACTTTCTATTTTTGCTTTTTAAATACTCTAACACATAGATACTGTCCAATATTCGTGCGTCATGAAACGCTGCATTAATCACTTTTTTACCTAATTTTTTTGATAATAGCGTAGGAAAAACATCTTTTGTTGGATATCTAAATCCATGAGGCTGAGAATCTCCCAAAATTAAAATAGCGTCCTTTTCATATTGCTTATCTAAAAATGCATTCATTAATGATACCCTATATATTGGCTGTACTTTTGTCAGTTCATAGATACGACTTGAATCATAATAATATATTGGTTTTAGGATAGAGAGATATATGTATACTAGTATGAAAAGGCTGATATATAAAAAACCTTTGATATAATTTTTGTTTTTCATGTTAAACATCATTTACATTCCTAAAAATTAAAATATAAAAATTCTGTGTATTCTCCGAAACTCAATATATACATTGCACTAGTAAAAAATAAAATATTTACCCATAAAGATAAGTAGCTTACTTTAAATGTCTTCATTCTTTGTCCAGTATTCTTAAAAGTAATCACAATAATCATGGATACAAAAATATACAAAAATATCAGATAATCATCTCTATAATGCTTAAATACATTTACAAGAAAATAAGATAGTTTATCATCCATTTGCGTGATAACTAGGTTATGTAGTGCGTTATAGAGATTCATAAGCAGTAATATTTGTTGCTCAATAAATTGTTTGATATGTACATTTTCTATATGTATCATCCCCTCCAAAACCTTCACCGCATCCCCCCACTCCTGAGCCCTAAAAAAGACCCAAGCGATGTTGATAAAGTTAAACGTAATAAACCAAGCAAGTATCTTCGGCATGTTTAATCCCAATGATTTCCAAAACCTATGTATCACCAATGCCATCCCATGCAAGAATCCCCAAAAGACAAATGTCCATCCTGCCCCATGCCAGACACCACCAATAACAAATGTGGCCAGT
>JALSPX010000229.1 GCA_026985755.1 Sulfurovum sp.
TCAATGCCCTGGTCATACCAAATAGCCCAGAGACTACGATTGATACCATTTCTATAGAAACAAAAGAAGAAACAAAAACAGAAGAAATGCCTCTCATCTCAGATGAACCTGAAGAGAAAGATATTGGTATAAAAGAGGATATCCTACCAGATACCCCTGAAGATGAAAAAAGTATAGAAGAACCTATTGCACCAATTGTCATTAATATTGAAACAATTTCTCAAAGCATCGGTATCTCTCAAGAGGACTATAGCGTATTTTTGGATGAGTACATGGATACAGCAATTACATTAGAGGATGATTTGAAAAGTGATGATCCTGAAATACGTACGACAGCTATCGAAACACTTATTCAACTTGCAGAAGTCTTGCATCTTCCCAAAGTCAATGAAATCATCTCCAGTATAGATACACTCCCCTCAGATAAACGTATAGATGGTGTTAGCACATTTTACAATACACTTTCAAGCATCACAGTAGAAACGCAAGACACAAAAACACAAAGTAGCGGGATACACTATGCTGAAGAAGAGAATGATGAAAATAAAATTGAACTTTTTGATCTTGATATAGATAGCAATGATGAAAAGGAAGCAGTAAAAGGTTTTGGGTCTATTGACCTGAGTGAAGTCAAACCCATGCCTTTCCCATTTAAAATATCCCAAGCAGCTGAGGAGCTTTCATTACCAGAAGAACTTATCGAGGAGTTTGTACATGACTTTATTGAACAAGCACACGAAGAGACACAAAAAATGTTAGCAGCCTATGAAAAAGGTGATTTAGATACAATCCAAAAAATTGGTCATTTACTTAAAGGCACCTCTAGCAATTTACGTATTCATGCACTTGCTGATACACTCTATGCCATTCAATTTTGCGAGGACAGCACACAATTAGAAGATTTGATCAAACAATATTGGGGACATTTCTTGTCTTTTGAACAACAAGTTGATGCACTTGCACATAAAGGAAAAAACTAATGACTATACGCAATAGACTTAAACTTATTGGGCTTGTACCGATTCTACTTCTACTTATATTATCTGGCTATTTTTTGCTCACATCGTATATAAAGTTTGAAAAAGCTCGTACCCTCAAGACAGTACTCACAAACAATGCCTCACTCTCTTCTACACTTACACAAATAGGAAAAGAGAGGGGGCTTACCGCACTTTATCTTGGTAGCGATAAAGCACACTTTTCAGACTCCCTGCAAAAACAGAGAAAAAGCACAGATGCCTCAGTGATTGCACTTGAAAAAAATATACATATCGAAAATAATGGCTATGTTCCTCCTCTACTTAAACTACTAGGAGAAGAACATATACTAGATACAAATAAATATAAACATCTTTTAAAAAATATAAAAACATTGCCTTTAGTTCGCAAAGAAGTAGATGCTCCAGAACCAAATTTTCAAAAAATATTTTTTGATGGCTACACCAACAAAATCACAACACCTATTTTAGATAATTTACTACAAATTAACAATTTTGCATTAAATACTGAAATGTCATCACTGATTAATGTCCTATCACAACTCTATATTGCAAAAGAAAATGCAGGGCTAGAGAGAGGTCTCGTTGCCTATTATATGAGTAAAGAGACCCCAATGTCAGTCAAAGAGCTTACCTTATGGGAGCAGTTTAAAACCAAGGCAAATATTTTTGATGTTAAAAATATAAGTAATAGTGTTGTACAGCAACAACTTAATACAATATTTTCAAACCCAAAAAATTTAAAAGCTTTAGCAGCACTTGCTAAAACGTCAACATCTATTGCAACAGATGTAAATACAGGTGCGTACACAAATGAAAGTATGGATTGGTTTTCTTTGCAAACACAAAAAATATCTATGTTGTCCAAAGCAGAACTTGTCACATCAAATATGTTATGGCAAGCCAGTGATACCTATTTGCAAAAACAATTGCTTCTACTACTTGTTGCAGCTGCCGTTTCTTTACTCAGCCTTCTCTTGGCGTATTTGGGATATATCACTTCTCGTGACATTACGCATAATATGCATGAACTAGAAACTGTTCTCAACAAGGCTGTGGATGAAATGAAAAATAGTGAAGGATACCTCTCTACAGATACTGCTAACATTGAAAATATACAACTAGATACACACGAAGGTACCAAAGAAGCCTATAGATTTCTAGAAACACTCGTTGAAAATGCAAAAGATGATAAAAGAATTGCACTTCAAGCCAATGAAGCCAAATCCCTTTTTCTTGCCAATATGTCACATGAAATTAGAACACCACTTAATGGGATTGTTGGCTTTACTGAAATATTAAGAAATACTGAACTTACCCCAGAGCAAGATGAATTTCTCTCTATTATTGATAAAAGTTCAGAGAACCTTTTAAATATTATCAATAATATTCTTGATCTCTCAAAAATTGAAAGCAATAAAATCGAAATTGAGAATATTGTTTTTGATGCCCAAGAAGAGTTTGAATCTGCTATTGAAACCTATGCAGTCGGTGCTGCAGAAAAAAATATTGATTTAAATTACTATATGGATCCTAGTATTGCAAACAAATTAAAAGGTGACCCTACAAAAATTAAAGAGGTACTAATTAATTTACTCTCCAATGCTATCAAATTTACCTCAAAAGGTGGAGAGATTAACCTTGTTATAAAGAAAATTCAAAACGATGATGACTTAAATCCACGTATAGCCTTTTCGGTGCAAGATGATGGTATCGGTATGACCAAAGAGCAGCAGTCTCGTATCTTTGATGCTTTCTCCCAAGCAGATGCGTCTGTCACTAGAAAGTATGGAGGTACAGGACTAGGATTAACGATATCCAGTCAATTTGTTGAACTTTTGGGTGGTACGCTTGCTTTAGAGAGTGAAAAAGACCATGGTACTACATTCTTTTTCTCTTTACCGCTTGAGGAAATTGCTACTGATGATATACATACCAAGCATAGCTTTAAGGATCTTAGCATTGGTAAATATGAACAAGAGGTACCTACAAAACTTGATACCTATCTCCAAGACTACTTTAAGTACTTCGGACCAACTATGAAACGTTTTGACTCTATAGGAGGGCTCAAAGAGCTTATAGATAACAATACATGTGAAAATTTCTGGATTGATATTGATAAAGCAAAACAAAATGTTCTGGATGCTGTAAGCAATATAGATAAGTCCAAACTTATTGCGATAGCCAATGTAACAAGCCGTCAAAAAATTGAAGCACTGAAGCTCAACCCTGAAAATGTTATCTATAAACCACTGACGCTCTCTAAATTAAAAAATATTTTAATCAAGAGTAGCCAAGAGAGTACAGAAGTTGAAGAAGAGACTATCCCTACACATGCCACAACCTTTGATGCCAAAATCCTTGTTACTGAAGATAATATTATTAATCAAAAATTAATTAAGCGTATTCTTGAAGAGCATGGAATGACTGTAGATTTGGCAAATAATGGTCTTGAATCTTTTGAAAAGCGTCGAGCCAATGACTATGATTTACTCTTTATGGATATACAAATGCCTGTGATGGATGGGATTGAAGCAACCCATGAAATTTTAGATTACGAAGAAGATGAAGAGGTATCTCACGTACCTATTATTGCACTCACAGCAAACGCACTAAAAGGAGACAGAGAACGTTTCCTGAATGAAGGTATGGATGAATATATCACCAAACCTATAGAGACAGCGGAACTCCTTTATGTACTCAATAAGTTTTTGTCACATAAGGCAAAGTTATCAGTCAATACACCTACCCAAAACAAAAAGAGTACCCCATCTGTAGAGATACAAGAAGTATCCCCTAGCCAATCAATCCAAACGGAAGAGAAAGAGGAGCCAACTAACGAAAACCTTCCTTTAGAATTGGAAACATTACAGGTAGAGGAAGAAAACAAAAACCCTATAGATATGATTTCTCTAGATCCATCAGAAGAGATAACTATCACTCCTGACAATGAAAATCAGCACGATGATAAGCCAAAGAAAATACTCATTGCTAAAAAGTTTTTACTTGAACGTAGGATACTTATTAAGGTGTTAGACAACTTAGGATATAGCTATGATTCCTTAGAAAACCTAGAAACACTGAGAGAAG
Source organism: Sulfurovum sp. (assembly GCA_026985755.1). Classification (GTDB taxonomy): domain Bacteria; phylum Campylobacterota; class Campylobacteria; order Campylobacterales; family Sulfurovaceae; genus Sulfurovum. The sequence goes on from JALSPX010000229.1 coordinate 4,089, forward strand.
AGATAGCCTCTGAAAAATATGATATTATTTTCACTGACAGCCATCTTCTTCCAGAAAATATCTCCCAGCTCCAGGAAGAGATTACTATCGTTACAGGGAATAAGACAAAAGAAGATATTGAAACAATCATTATCAAGAAGAGAGGATAAGCAATATGGCACTCAAAGTACTCATCGTAGATGATGATTTTATCAACAGAAAACTACTGCAAACTCTTCTGAAAAAGAATACCGATGTTATAGACATACAAGAAGCAGAAAATGGCTCTGATGCACTAGACAAACTTAAAAAAGACGCAGGGATTAATTTTATTTTACTAGATATTATGATGCCTATAGTCGATGGTGTAGAGTTCTTAAAAATATTTAGAGCAGATATGGCAAATGCCCATATCCCTGTCATTGTGCTTTCCACAGATGATACACGCAAAACGGAAGTCTTTGACAATGGCGCAAATGATTTTATCAGAAAGCCCATCAAAGAAGAAGATCTCTTTCATAAAATGGCACAATGGTCTTAGGAATTAGGAATTAGGAATTAGGAATTAGGAATTAGGAATTAGGAATTAGGAATTAGGAATTAGGAATTAGGAATTTTGACAGAGTCCGCTTGGACTTGTCAAGTTATTTTACAAATACTTCTTGTAATACTTCATCTATCTCTGATACCCCTACAATTTTAATATTATCTTTTACTTCACTTGGAATATCTTCCAAATCACGTTCTACGTTTTTAGCAGGGATAAGGGCTTTTTTCACGCCTGCTTTATATGCAGCGATAAGTTTTTCTTTGAGACCACCAATAGGCAGGACTTTTCCTCTCAATGTTACTTCTCCAGTCATAGCAACCCTGTTATCAATTTTCTCTCCACTTAAGATAGATGCAATGGCTGTCACCATGGCAATACCTGCACTTGGACCATCTTTAGGTGTGGCTCCTTCAGGTACGTGTATATGTAAATCATAGCGTTTATACACCTCACTTGGATCTAGCACAGTACCTTCTTCTCTCTCTTTTGTGCTTTTTGGAATGATCTCTTTAGGTATCTTCAGTTCACCTTTGTCTATACGCTTTTTGACCACAGAGTGGGCAATACGGACAGACTCTTTCATGACATCACCAAGGCTCCCTGTAAGTTGCAATGCACCTTTTCCTTTGATTTTAATTGCCTCTATCGTAAGTACATCACCACCTACCGCAGTCCAGGCAAGCCCATTGACCACACCTACTTGTGGTTTTGCATGTACAGTAGAGATTTCAAATACTTTTTTATCGGTAAATTGTTTTAAATTTTTCTTGGTAATTGTAATAGCATTGATAGCTTTATTTTCCAATAATTTTCTTGCACTTTTTCGCATAAGTCCTGCAATACGACGACGTAAGTTTCTTACCCCTGCTTCTCTCGTATACTCGTCTATCAATAGTCTCAAAGCCTTGTCTGAGATAGAAAACTCTTGACGCTTCAATGCATGTTTTTTAAGCTCTTGTGGTATGAGATAACGCTTGGCTATCTCAAACTTCTCTTTAGGGGTATATGAATTGAGACCAATAAACTCCATTCTATCACGCAATGGTGCAGGAATACGTCCTACATCATTGGCAGTAGCAATAAAAATAGCTTTACTTAGATCCATATGAAAGTTTAAGTAATAGTCTCGGTACTTACTGTTTTGTTCAGGATCCAAAATCTCTAGCAGTGCAGCAGTGGGATCACCCCTCATACTGCGTCCTACTTTGTCTATTTCGTCCAGGACAATCACCGGATCCATTGTCTTTGCCTCTACAAGTCCTTGTACCAAGCGCCCTGGCATAGCACCCACATAGGTACGTCTGTGCCCTCTAAGTTCATTGACATCTTCCAATCCACCCAATGCAATACGTACCAACGGACGACCTAATGCCCTTGCAATAGAGTTTGCCAAAGAGGTCTTACCCACCCCAGGAGGTCCAGCGAAACACAAAATAGCTCCATTACTCTCCTGCTGTTTAATACCTCTAAGTTCAGCAAGTTCACGTACAGAGAAAAATTCCACGATCCTCTCTTTTGGTTTTTCTAAAGAGTAGTGGTCTTTATCGAGTTCTTCTGAAACTTTTTTGATACTCAAATTTTGCTTACTTAACTTACCAAAAGGCAACTCCAGTACCCATTCCAAATAGGTCTGCAATAGATTAGCATCCGAAGAGTCAGGGTGCATCCGTGCAAAACGATCAAGTTGTTTACTTATTTCTTTATAGGCATCCTCTTGCATATGTGGTTTGAGTGCTTCTATCTTTTCTCTAAATGTTGCTATCTCTTCTTGGCGTTGCGTATCCATACCCAGCTCTTGCTGTATCTCTTTGAGTTGCTCTTTTAAAAAATACTCTTTATTGTTTTGCTCCATTTTTGAATGTACTTTGGTACGTATTTCACGCTGAATCTTGGCAGACTCCATTTCTGAAGTTACCACATCTATCAGTGCCAAAAGACGTTTCTCAATATTCGGCTCTATATAGAGTCTATAGGCAACATCTTTATCAAGTTTCAGCATCGATGAGACCAAGTCAGCAATGCGATTTGGTTCATCATTCTCTTCTATGGTACGTACCAAATCTGCGGGGAAAGCACTGTTCATACTAGAGAGGCTTTTTATTTTGTCACGCAATATATCCATAAGTGCATCAGTTTTAAGTCTATTATATGCCTCCATTTTGACAATATCTATCACGGCTTGATTAAAAGGAGATTCCGCTATTCTTTGCAGAATTTTTGCACGTGAATGTCCCTGAAAAAGTATTTTTACCCTTCCATCTGGTATATGCACTTTACGCATAATCGAACCTACGACACCTACCTCATACATATCATCAAATACCCTGCTTCCCTCTTTCCCTTCTCTCGAAGAGGTCACAAAAAGTAGCGAATCGTTTTCCATTGCATAGGTAGCAGCATCTATATCTTTTTGTTCAGTCAAAAAGATAGGACTTATCATAAATGGATAGAGAAAAAGCTCGTCCTCTACCACAACAGGTAGGGTAGCTGGGAACGCATCATAATCACTAAGTTGCATAGTTATCCTTTGGATTTGTAATGTTTATTTGGTATCGTAGGGGCAGATTCCATATCTGCCCTCAATTTGCATAAATGTAATATTAGATGGGTAGATATGGAATCTACCCCTACGGGTCTATATCTTAATCCCAAATTATGCAATAGTATTGCCAAAATTTAGGTTAATCAAAGACTCTACCGATAATTCCCTGTTTGGGTGCGGTAATATCTGACATCTTTACCAGAGAATCTTTATTTTTCTCTCTATATATCTTTGCACCATGAGGCTTGCCTGTTCGTGCATAGAGTGCTGCTATATTTTCATTGAGCAGATACTGCCCCATTTGCAGCCTAATAAGCAGTGTATTCACCAATGGAGCATAAGCAGATCCAGGATAACGATAGATATATGTCTCAGCCTGCTTAATGGTGTCTATCATTAGTTTTTGATCTCTGTTGACATCCTTAATACCTAAAAATGATGCTTTGAGCTTCATAAAATCTATATAATCACGGTTATTACCCTCGGCATAACGTTTATTATACTCATCTAAATAGTAATTTGACAAAAGATATTTCTCGTTATTCATATGTGCATGTGCCAACATCATAATTGCCGTAGGCATGAGTGGAGAACGTATATGCTCACTTTTTAATGAGATATAGTAACTATCTGCTTTGTCCATATTATTGTTGCTAATGCTTTCACCTATCTTTTTGTACCAATAGAGTGCTGGCTTGTTAAATTCATCTACACTCTCTGTATTTTTTGCACATCCTGCAAACACAAATAACAACGCCAATCCTATCCATAGACTCATTTTCATCTTCATCGTCTGCCTTATAAAATAATATAGCTTATCATAGCTCAAAGTATGTAAAAAGTGAATTAAGAGTTAGGCTTAGCTACAATATTATTTGAGCAATCGTAACATAAATTTCATTGACATTTTTGACATTTTTGACATTTTTACACCTACTTTTGGTTATACTTATGCAATTGAGTTTAATTTAAAAGGTTTGAAACTATGCAATC
>JALSPX010000230.1 GCA_026985755.1 Sulfurovum sp.
TTGTTCTTTTATCTTCTCATCTATCACACGGGCAATATGTCTTGCACCATAGCGTTCATCATAGCCTTCATTCGCCAAGTACTCTTTGGCTTTTTTACCTACTTTAACTTTGACTTTTTTGCCTTTGAGTAAGGCATTGAGCTTACCTAATTCTCTATCGACAATTGTCACTAAAGCGTCTAAATTCAAGGCATTAAACTCTATCGTAGCAGAGAGACGGTTCCTAAACTCTGGAGAGAAAAAGGCTGCCAATGCCTTATCTGTTTTCATAGAAGTGTCTTTGTTAAAGCCCATCACATTGGCTTCTTTGGTTCCTATGTTAGAGGTCATGATGAGTATCACATTTTTAAAGTCAGAGACCACACCATTGTTGTCCGTAAGTTTTGCACCATCCATCACTTGAAGTAAGATATTCATAATGTCAGGATGTGCTTTTTCTATCTCATCAAGTAAGAGTACTGTATGGGGATGTTTTTTTATCATCTCGGTCAGCAAACCGCCCTGCTCATACCCCACATATCCTGGAGGTGCACCCACTAAGCGGCTAATCGTATGTGGTTCCATATATTCAGACATATCGAGTCTCTCGAAATGGACATGCATGGTCTTTGCAAGCTGTGTTGCCAACGCTGTTTTACCCACACCAGTAGGGCCTACAAACAAGAAACTACCTATAGGTCTATCTTCTCCATTAAGCCCTGCATATGAACGCTTTATGGCTGTAGATAATGCTTGTATCGCTTCATCTTGCCCTATGATATGTGATGTTAAATCTTTTTCTAAACGTTTAAGTTTTTTGGTGTCATCTGTCCCTATCACTGTAGATGGCAGTTTCATCATTTTGGCTACAGACATCTCTATATCTTTAGGTTTTACTGTCACATCACTTTCTCCACGCAACATAAAGTGTGCACCTACTTCATCGATAATATCCATCGCCTTATCTGGCAAAAATCTATCATGTAAGTATTTCACAGAGAGGTCAATCGCTGTACGCAGTGATGCATCCGTAAATGCAATATTATGATAATTCTCATACTTATGCTGTACACCTTTGAGTATGATAAATGTGTCTTCTATGCTTGGCTCTTCTACATCAATTTTGGCAAATCTACGGCTAAGTGCCTTATCTTTGTCAAAAAAGTTTCTATACTCTTGGTAGGTTGTAGCCCCTATACATTTCAAATCACCACGGGCAAGTGCAGGTTTGAGTAAATTAGACGCATCCATGCTACCACCACTTGTTGCACCTGCTCCTACCATCGTGTGTATTTCATCTATGAACATAATAGCATTATCAAGCTGACTAAGCTCGGAGATAATCCCTTTGAGACGCTTCTCAAAATCCCCTCTGTATTTGGTACCTGCTACCAAGGCACCCATATCTAGAGCATATACCTTTGAGTTTTGTAGTATTTCAGGTACATCATTTTCAGAAATACGCAGTGCTAACCCTTCGGCTATCGCTGTTTTACCTACACCTGGTTCACCCACAAGCAGAGGATTGTTTTTCTTACGACGACAGAGTGTTTGCATCACACGTTCTATCTCATCGACACGTCCTATGACAGGGTCTATTTTTCCTGTTTGTGCCAAAGACACCAACTCTATAGTAAATTGATCAAGCAGTGTTTCATTCTCTTTTTTCTTTTCACCTTCGACAACAGGTTTGTCATAACGATGCGAAATTACCTCTAGTATATCTACACGAGAAAGCCCCTCTTTTTTCATCAGATATACTGCATAAGAGTGTTCTTGTATAAAGATTGCAGCTATCATATCACCGATAGTTGCTTCTGTCCTACCAGAAGAGTGTATATGTGTCATCATATCATTAATCGCACGAGAAAGTGCCACTGTTTCAAACGGTTCTACTGCTTCTTTCAGGGCAGGGATGGTTTTGGTAATATGTTCCACGATACCTGCTTCAAGCGCTGAAAGATCTGCATCCAGTGCAGAGAGTATCTCTATGCCTGCTTCTGAACGTACTATGGCTAAAAATACATGTTCTACCGTGAGATATTCATGTCTGTTCTCTTTGGCATATCCTACGGCTTGTTTAAATACATCATTGAGTGCTATGCTAATCATCTTAATCCTTTAATTAACTGTCTTCTTCTATGGTTGCAAGAAGTGGAAACTCATTTTGTTTCGCTTTCTGTTTAACTTGTTGTGCTTTGGTTTGTGCAATTTCAAAAGAGTATACCCCACAAATCGCTTTGCCTTTTTCATGTATTTGTAACATAATCTGCTCTGCTTGTGCATGACTTTTATGAAAAATACTTGTGAGTACCTCAACAACAAAGTCCATGCTCGTATAGTCATCGTTGTGTAAAAGTACTTTAAACATTTGTGGCTCTTCTAGCTCTAATGCTAGGTCTAGTTCTTCTTCATAATTTGGCAATTTTCTATCCTTAAATCTGTTCATCTATCAATTTCTACTATAATTGTATCAAAAAATGTATAGGAATTGTGTATGACTTCACTTTTCATCACTGCGACGGGTACCAATGTAGGCAAAACACACACTACACTAGCGCTCATCAAAACACTTGCTTCCAAAGGCTATTGTGTAGGCGTATATAAACCCATAGAAACAGGTGTCACCCATACAGCTCCTGATGCCACTATACTACTTGAAGCTTGCCAAAAGGTTAATGAAAATTTTAGAGATTTAAACCCTTTTGATATTACTGCTTATACTTTTGCTTTACCTGCTGCACCGTTTTGTGCCGATACAGAGCAGATGATATCTATAGAAAAAATCATCACCAAATACCATACACTCTCAAAACTGTGTGATATTCTCTTGGTAGAAGGTGCAGGGGGCTTGTATGTCCCTATTACCAAAGATTTTCACATGATAGACCTGATTCAAAAACTCAATATCAAAACGCTTCTTGTCACACCTAGCCGTTTAGGATGCATTAACGATACATTACTCTCTATAAAAGCCTTAAAATCTAGAGATATAGACTTTGACTGGTGTGTGAATATACATGAGGACAAAGAAGATTTTAAGAAGGTGACACAGCCTTATTATGATGCTGTGTTTGAGGAGTGGTGGCGTGTAGAGGATGGATTGGATAGACTATTCCAATAATAACCCATACATAGCAGGTAAAAAATTATACGCATCATTTGATGCATTCTCTTGAAAATGTAAGTCGGTGATAAATCGTGGATTATGAATCAAATTTTTAAATGTAGCCAAAGAGCTATCCGAAGAGTCTAAACGAATATTACTAGAGGTGCCATCTTCATTCTCCCAATTTTCATGCCATGCATTGATAGCTGAGAAATGTATATATGGATTTGATAGTATAGTATTTAGAGCATCTTCAAGCCATTGAGATTTATTGACATTGGGATGGTTATCTGTCACACCAAATTCTAATAGAGCAATAGGTTTAGTATGGCTAATAGCCTTGATATCTGCATAATGCATTTCAAGTTGCGTAGAAAAGGCAAGCCCTTCCCAAGGTTCTGTCACTTCTTGTACCCCATACATACTAAAACCTATCCAATCAATATAGTCATCTCCTGGATAGTAGTTTTTTGCCTTGTTCCAACTTTCATTAGGGTATGTACCATGGTCTGCATGGAAAAACCATGTTATATGCCTCACCCCTTGTGCTCTAAAAATATCTATAATATGCCTATAGGCATCTCTAAATCTCTCTGGACCATCGGGATAGGTAGGGTCACCATAACCATCCGTTGTAGCACCGCCATTAAAAATACCACTCCACCCAAACCAATCACCATTCATCTCTACCGCAAAGTCTACCAACAGTGGAATATTGTCTTTTTTAGCATCTTGTGCCCACTTTCTAAGTGCTGTATCGAAGTTTCCTTCAATGATGTGTTGCATAGAAAACGTGCTTTCTGCCTCTCCCATTTGATCACTACTTCGAGGCATCAATCGCACAAATGGCACCACACCACTTTGATGTATAGCATGAATATGTGCCTTTGGATAGACAATGCCATTAAACCAATTTTGAGAAAAGTATGCCCATGCGATCGGCTTATCTATTAATGTTTCAAAGGCTTTTATTCTCTGAGTACTCACCTCATTTTCATACCCTCCAAAATCTGGGAAAGCCCCAAAATATATCTGGTTCCCACTAGGAGGCAAAAGTTTTATCGACTTAGATGTAGGATAGAGATGCACCATCAATACTACCAGTATAAAAACTATTTTTATCATCTACGATTCCTTATACATGTATCCATACTTTCAACTTTAAGTTATTCGATTACATTTTACCATTGATTGGCTATAATTGCAACAATTTATTATGCACCTATTACCGTACTAAGCCAATACAAGGAACCCCATGCAACATCTCGTAGACACCAATGACTTTTCTGACACTCAAATAGCACAGCTCTTACATGATGCCAAAAGTTTTAAAGCACAGCGTCCACAGCAACTCCTTCATGACAAACTTCTCATTACCCTTTTCTTTGAAGCAAGTACGCGAACACGTAGTTCCTTTGAAGTAGCCGCCAAAAGACTGGGGGCTTCTGTGGTGCATCTAGACCCTAGCCGAAGTTCTGCCAAAAAAGGCGAAAGCCTAGAAGACACATTTGCCAACCTTTGTGCTATGGAACCCGATGGTATTATCGTCCGTCACTCTGAAAATGCGACCCCGAAACTTTTAGCAGATATGCAGACAAGCCCTGTCATCAACGCAGGGGCAGGTAACTACGCCCATCCTACACAGGCCCTGTTAGACCTCTTTACCATGGTAGAACATTTTGGTGGCGATGTCAAAGGAAAAACTATTGCCATCGTAGGAGATATCGTCTCTTCTCGTGTAGCAAGCTCAGGTATACGTCTCATGACCCGTATGGGTATGAATGTACTACTCGTCGCCCCTGAACAGTTTATGCCTAATAGCGACTTACCCCAATACAAAAACCTAGAGGATGTCATAGACAAAGTCGATGTCATCATGAGCCTACGTGCCCAGCTAGAACGCCATGAAAAAGAGCTTTTTGAGGACTATGCTGACTACGCTTCACAGTACTGCATCACCAAAGAACGCATGAGAAACAGAGACATCTTACTTCTGCATCCAGGTCCTGTCATGCGTAACATAGACATCAGCGATGAGATGCTCGAAGACCCTCGATGTAAGGTACTTACACAGGTAAAAAATGGGGTCTTTATACGTATGGCTATTTTGAAGTTGTTGTTGTTGGATTCGTAAAAGAATGCAGCAACTCTACTTATTCATAGTTATCTTTTCTTTTCCTAATTTTCAGTCAACGAATATGGTGTATTTTCAACGCCCTTTTTTATCAGAACCAATCATCCAAGGCAAGCCCATCGACTCTCATAAACTCTTTTGTATTGTGGGTAACCAAAGTTAGATTGTGTGCCTTAGCAGTACCTGCAATCAGAATATCTATGGGTCCGATAGGTGTTCCTTTTTTTTCAAGTTCAGCTCGAAGAAGTGCTGATGCTTTCGCTTCTCTTTCTCTAAAATGAACGACATGTATTTGTTCTAGAAGTGTAGCCAATTGTTTTTCTCGTTTTTGTGGATTATTTGACTTCGTAATGCCCATTTGAAGCTCATAAAGAACAAGGGAAGAAAGAAAAATATCTTGTGGAGAGTGTAGAAATAGATTTTTCTCAACCTCTCCCATACCTTTAAAAAAGTATATCAATGTATTGGTATCAAGTAAATACATTTAGAATGTTTCTCTTGGGGTATCTTTACCCTCATTGTCTCGTATCTCTTGAAGTGTGGGGAAATCATTCCATGAACCTGCTAATTCACGACTGCTATGGCTCCATTCGTTTTGCATTTTTTGCTCTAATGTTGTAGAGATAAATTTACTTATAGAAATATTAAGAGAAGTTGCCATTGCTTTTACTTGACTTTCTAGTTCGTTGGCTATATAAATAGTGACTTGTGCCATAGTTGCCTCCTTGGGTTTAATGTATATGTTCTATTATATGTGTATTGTAATTAAAGAGTGCTGAGTTCCCTCAAAGGCATTTAAAACTTAGTTTCTAGACCCTAAATTTTAGATATAAAATCAAATATTTTTTTGAATTACAATGCTATTAATGCAGTCAACAATATGGTGTATTTTCAACGCCAGACACCTTTTTTTAAAATCAAGGAGTATACAGTGAAAAAAATAACAGTTATTTTAAGAGCCACTTGCAAATACAATCTCATAAAAGCAACATATTTTGGTAAGTGAGAGCAGACTTCCAATCTAAAAAACTATTAGGTAATATAGAGGAGAGCTTAAAAAACAAGCTAAATGTTCCTTTGTGATAGCATATAGAAGTCGAAATGGTTTGGGAACCTGCATGGAATATCTCCATGGCAGATGATAATGTGAAAAAGGCATTGGGTGGGTAAGCTTCAATGGTTTGACTCTTCATATGGCTAAAAATATATTTTATCCATAAAATCTTTCTTAGAATAGTTAATGAAATGTTGCCAAATTGTGACCAAAAAGTAAATATAGTATTTCAAATGTTGCACAAATGTGACCAAAAGAAAAATATTTAAAACTTTTTTAGATTTTAAGTTTTTTCTAAGGGGGGGGGGAAATATACTGTTGTCGTAAGTTGCAATTTACAGATATTTTAAAAAAGGAGATTTCATGAAGAAGTTATTTATCATGATGTTTGGCTTACTGTTTGTTGCTTCGGCAACTTTTGCTTCACCTAGTGCAAATGGTGATATGATGAGTATGAGCAAGACTGATAGTCAAGTTTTGTTTGGTGATAGTAGTGTAAATGTAGTTGCTTTGAATAGTGATGAGATGAAAGCTACTGAGGGTGAAGGATTTAAATGGGTTTATAACACTGGCAGATTTGTTTATAAAAATACTTATTTTGATGGCTACAATGGTAGTAGGATTTTTCAAATAAGATGGCGTAAACGTCCTGTTTTTAGGCTAGATTACAAAGCCAATCCATCACCTACAATGTTACATATGCATTTCAACAATATGAAATATCATAGACCTTGGTATGCTCCTTGGAGAAAATATTAAGACTGATAATAAAATATCAAATGGCAACAATTAAATTTATTTAAACTATTATCTTGTCTTTATGGCAAGGTAATGGTTTTAAAAAGGATTTTAACTTGAATAGAAAAATTTTTATGGCTAAAAAAGAATATGAGTTTGAAGATGTATATTATGCTGATTTAGATAAACCTTATGATGAAATAAAAAAATTTGAAAAATTATTATTCTCTCAAGATGATATTTTTTATATATCTATTGAGAAACAAGATAAAAAGATAGTGGATATAAAGTGTGATAAAAATGTCTTTTCAATAGAAAAACACCTGTTTGTAGAGAGTAAATTAGCAGGTGTCGGTATTGATTATTTTACCATTAGATCCAAAGATGATAATATATGCGATAATCTAAAAATATTTTTTAAAAATATGGATTTAAAACTATATTATCGTGATGATTGGATTGAAAATATATTTAACTTAAATATCTCAAGTTTATATAAAACAGATTGTGATGGAGATAGGTTAATCATATATAAAAAGAAGGTAATAAATGCTTAAAAAAATATCCCTACTTCTCGTCCCCCTATTTTTATTTTCAAAGCCCGTAAAAGTGGATGAGATACTTACAGAAAAAAAGAGCTTTAGGCTTGATACTTCACTCAGCTATACAAATGGCAACCGAAAAGAGGGTTCACTAGCTCCATTTCAGTATCAGACACAAAATGGTGATCTTATAACAATCCCAACATATTTGGGTGATAGCAAGTCAAATCAAGACTACATAGGGTATGCACTTTCGCTTCGCTATGGAGTGAGTGAAGATATTGAGATTTTCTCTTCGGTCAATCTTTTTACATCAGATACACATTTTGAAGCTGAAAATAGGTTTGGCACAAAGAGTGAAAAAGGATTTAATAACTTTAATATCGGCTTATTTATAAATTTAAGGGTCAGGCGTTGAAAATATACCTTATATTTATGGTATAATCATACCACTTAAATTTAAGGGTCAGGCGTTGAAAATATACCTTATATTTATGGTATAATCATACCACTTAAACCCAAAAGGATGC
>JALSPX010000231.1 GCA_026985755.1 Sulfurovum sp.
AAACCTTTCAAACCCTTTTATCCCATGAAACAGATAATCTGTTTGCATCTTTTACTCCTTTACGAAGTGCCAGATGTTTTTGAACTTATGCAAGACATATATATAAAGGGCACCCCTAAAGAAAATATGCTATCATAAACAAAGGAGATACTATGAAGCACTCCATTACTTCAATGATGCTCATCATGATTTTAATCTTTTCTGGATGCTCACACGAAACACCGAATCCACAAACACAAGAGAGATCACTCACTACTGCTCAAAAAGTAGGAGGGACTACAGGAGGCATACTACTTGGTGCAGGTGGTGCACTTGTTGGGGGTATGATGGGTATACTTGTATCCGGAGGTACGAGTGGAGTTGCCCCACTAATTGGTGTCATACTAGGTGGAACAGTAGGTGCTATAGGTGGAATATCTGTGGGTATGGGCATCGGAGATGTGGTAGATTAAATTTTATCTTATTACTACATCTTCCAATGCACCACATCTTCCCTATGACAAGTCTCTCGTACGGCTTGCATCAGTTCAGGGAAAAATGCCAAGAACATCTCTTCTAGTTCTGCTCTATGCTCTGCGATGAGGGGAATGTAGCGTTCGCAGTTGTCTTTACTCAAAGCTCTGTCTGAAAGCCGCCTGTCTATGCGTCCAAAGGCAGCTACCACACCATCCATGTGTTCGTAACTTTGTAGCTGTCTGTTGCCCACCACTCGGCTTATGACACCTTTGGCTTTTTCTGGGTAGCCCTCTATGCTCTCTAGTGCATGAAAACGAAAATCATCCAAAAAATGTTCACGTTCTATGGTGCAGTAGCTATCCCAATGCAAAGACAAAAAATGGTCATAGAGTATATCAAGCACCACGCCTTTTAGATGTCCTCTAGGGGTGAGTATCTTCTTACTTTCAGAGACCAAAGGATGTGTATCGGTAAAGCTATCGATACGCATATGCATTTTTATACCCGCATGTATACGCGTACTAGCACCTTCCCATGCCTTGCCTTTGAGAGGGTCAGTGAGGAGGTTTCCTAGTTGATGTTCTATATGATTTTCAGAGAGAAAGACGTGTGCGAGCCAGTTCATGTTGTGCCTAGTTTTTTATGATTGTATCACTTCGTGCTTTATCTTCTCATTTTCTCCTCATATTATTTAGCTATAGTTTTAACATGAAGAACTTACTATTACTCACCATTACCATTATCAGCACCTTTTTATCGCTCTTGCCAGCCAATGAACTCAAAGACTTTGCCGTGGTAAGAATCTACGAAGACAGAGGCAAGACTATTGTCTATGAGTCTAACAACTCGGAGAGCTTTTTTAAAGACATTAACGTCAGTTTTTCGCTACTTAAAAGTAACGATACTGCTATACAGATATCCAATATTAAAACCCATGATAGACAGTTTAACCCTGTACCCAAAGAAGAGAAATTCCAAGATACCAACATCACCTATTGGCTCAAAGTAGATTTGGGTAGTACATTCCCTTCGGGGCGTTTTGTCTATACCTATGGCGATGCTGATTTTTCAGAGCATACTATACTCCCCTCTCAGGAGTTAGAAAAATTTATACTTGATGGCGTACAAAGTATGAAGTTTACTTACAAGCAAGGGGTAGACCCACAAGTCTATTACTTCAAACTTGTACCCAAACACTATCGCATACCCTTTAGAGCTATCAATGTATCAACACCCGATACCTTTTATGCCTATCTAGCAAAAGACTCTCATGTACAACTCATCTTGGGACTCATACTCGGTCTTATTATGATGGCAGGCATCTATAATGCTGCGATGTACTACTACAACAAAGAGATATCATTTTTATACTACGCACTCATGCAACTCTTTATGAGTCTCATCCTCTATAACATGTCAGGAGCATATACATGGGATGAGGGGTCGTTTTTTTCTAGAAATATCCATTATAATTACATCATAAGTCTGCTGACATCACTATTTGCTGTACTCTTTACCCTTAGCTTTTTAGAGCTCAAAAAACATATGCCAAAGCTATATACTCTCACGCGTTATCTCGCACTCGTGATCGTTGCAGACATCATTGTGAGTCTCTTTTACAAGTCTTTGCTTGTCGAGTACTATCTCTTGCCTTTTATGATACTAGCACTCATCTATACAGGGTACAAACGCGTCCATCAAGGCTACAAGCCTGCACGCTTTTACCTCGCAGGGTGGATAGTACTTACCCTAGCAGTGTTTTTAAATATATTTCAAGTGGGGTATAAGTACATGGTCATAGATCCACTCTATATTGGTGCAGCGGTAGAGGCCATACTCTTCTCTTTGGCTCTCTCCTATAAAATACGTATGGTAGCCAAAGCCAAAGAGGAACAAAAAGAGCTCCTCGTACACCAAAGCAAACTTGCTTCCATGGGAGAGATGATAGGCAACATTGCCCATCAATGGCGACAACCCCTCACCCACCTAGGCTACACCATGATGAACCTCAAAGAGGCACAAAAACATGGAGAACTTGATGAAGCGTATCTTGGTAAAAAAGTAGCAGATGCCACCACACAGATAGACTATATGTCTCAAACCATAGATGATTTCAAAGATTTTTATGCCCCTCACAAAGCCAAAGAAAATTTCTCTCTGGGGAAAGCCACAGAAGAGACACTAGAGATCATGAAAAACACCTTTAGTCAAAATGACATAGATGTAGAGCTTATAGTTGCAGAAGACTGCACGCTTTATACCTATAAAAATGAATATAAGCAAGTCTTGCTTAACCTACTCACCAACGCCAAAAATATACTCATAGAAAGAGTCATACTCTCCCCCAAAGTGACCATAACTATAGATAAAAATAGTGTGATAGTCTCAGACAATGCGGGAGGTATAGACAAAGAGGTAATGCCTCGTATCTTTGAGCCCTATTTTACTACCAAAGAAGGCAATACAGGTATAGGACTCTATATGTCCAAGATGATTGTGGAGAGGAATATGTATGGGGTATTAAAAGTAGAAAATAGTAGTGAGGGTGCAAGGTTTATCCTCACTTTTCAAATGAGTGGGTGATCTAGTACGTATTGATTAATCTTGTATTGAGTTTTTCTAGTCTTTCAGGTGTACCAATATCTAGCCATTCTCCCTCATACAATTCACCCGTAACCTTCCCCTCTTTCATTGCACTACGGAGTAAAGGAGCTAAAGCTGATTTCCCATAAGGTACTCCCTCAAAGAGTTTGGGCGAGTAGTAGCCAATTCCAGAAAAGGTATATTGCTTGTTATCTACTACGAGGTTACCATCTAGGGCAAAATCTCCCTCAGGATTATGCTCTGGGTTAGGTACGAGGATAAGATGTGCTAGCACGCCATCTGCTAAATGTCTATTCTCTTGGAAATCATAGTCGGTAAAGATATCACCATTGACTACTAAAAAAGTATTATCACCCAGTAACGGAAGTGCTTTCACTATTCCCCCAGCACTCTCTAGTCCACCCTCTTCTTGCTCATCACTATACGCTATGTGTGCACCCCAATCAGATCCATCACCTAGAGCCTCAGGTATTTGATAACCTAAATGAGCAATATTTATCACGATATCAGTAAAGCCTTGATGCGCTAGTTTTTCAATATGCCACACGATAAGCGGTATGCCCCCTACTTTAAGCAACGGTTTAGGCGTAACATCCGTCAATGGCCGCATACGAGAACCAAGCCCCGCTGCCAGTATCATACATTTCATATATATCCTTTAACATATAAATTCGTGCGATAGCACATATCATCAATCACGCTTGCGTGCACATGTTGCTCCGAACGACCTTATAAGCAAAGCGATTCGAGAGGAGCAACGACTTTTGCTTACTTTTCTAGAAAAGTAAGGAGAATCACACCGCCACAGTTAAATAACAAGGCAATCCAAATAAACCAAAATAAATCACGCAGACTTTAATATATTAGCCAATTCTTCCAACTCAGGATATTTTCCACACACATCCAGCACATACTTCAAAGTCAATGGAATATCATCCAAATACCCATCTTTCCCATCTCGTATGCTCAAACGGGCAAAGATACCCAAGATTTTAAGATGCCGTTGAAGCCCCGTAAAATCAAACCAACGCATAAACGTCTCATCATCTACATCCAAACCTTTCATATCTCGAAAGTGTAAAGCCATACGCTCAACATCACAATTATGTAGCTCTACATAGACATCACGTAAGAGTGAAACGAGGTCATAGGTTACAGCTCCCACACGGGCATCTTGAAAGTCTATCACTACCAAATCATCTGTGCAACCAAACATGAGGTTGCGTGAATGATAGTCACGATGTACAAAAACACTTTGAGGCTGGGCGAGAACTTCTGAAGTGATGTACTCCAGTGCATTGTCAAGGGTAGCTTGTTCTGTAGTATCTAGTATACGTCCTAAATGTTTTTCCACATACCACTCCTGCATCAAATCCATCTCAAAACGTAAAAATG
Organism: Sulfurovum sp.; assembly: GCA_026985755.1. GTDB lineage: Bacteria > Campylobacterota > Campylobacteria > Campylobacterales > Sulfurovaceae > Sulfurovum. Next base: position 4,456 of record JALSPX010000231.1, read on the forward strand.
CTTCATCATACAGAGGCAAACCTTCAGTATCTGCATTTTGCATCTTGATGAGACTCTCTATTGCTTTTCCATAGTAGAGTTCTTGGTCATCGTTGATGACATCTGCTAGATGGGTATTGCCAAGATCTTCCATAAAGATAAAACCCTCTTCTAGGTTAAATGTATTTATCTTGGCCACTCTCACTCCCGCTTCGTATAAGCGATGTTCAATGTCAATAAAAGGCTTCACCGATTCTTTTTGTGCAGAGGCATCCATCACGATACCTGAGTGCATACTACTCTTTAGTCTATAATATTTTCTAAAGCTTGCATCGGCTGCTACAGGTTCTAGCTCACCTTCACAGCCTATTTGTTCTAGCCATTGTTCTAATTTTTTATTCAATTATATTTCCTCCGTAGGGGTAGCCCTCGTGGGTACCCTTTATTTTGAGCCCAAGGACAACCACATGGGAATTGCCCCTACATATAGACACATCCTAATATTGTATTCTCACTTGCACCTGTAACATCTTTCAAATTTACCACTTCTTCATGCATACGTTTATACGCCAACCACGCAAAGGTCATCGCCTCTATCTCATCTGCATTTTGAGCTATAGCTACTTCTACATTGGGCATGAGTGCTTTGATACGTTCTACCAAAAAACTGTTTTTGGCTCCACCACCACAAAGCAAAGCCACATCGGTGTTAAATTTTAACACCTCGTTACTAATGCTCAGTGCTGTGAGTTCCAATAACGTACGCTGAACATCAACATCCCGTAGGGGCAGACCCGTGTGTCTGCCCTTTGGTTCAATATTCATATTTACATCAGAGGGTAGAGACGTGGCTCTACCCCTACGCTTAATCATCTCTTCCAACCACGCTTCATTAAACTTCTCACGTCCTGTACTCTTAGGATAATCCAAAGCGAAATACGCATCTGCCATCATAACATCCAAAAGTGTATAATCTACCTTACCAGACTTTGCCCATGCTCCATCTTTGTCATATGCTACATTTTGATGCTTTTGTATCCACATATCCATCAACACATTCCCACAGCCTGTGTCATACCCTATGAGCTTCTTGCCTAGCACAGTAATATTAGCCATACCGCCAATGTTTATCACACACATAGTGTTATTGATATTACCAAATATAAACTCATGAAAAGCTGGAGCAAAAGGTGCACCCTGCCCACCTAGTGCTATATCTTTTCGCCTGAAATCAGAAACGACAGGTATACCTGTTTTGCTAGCAATAATATTAGCATCACCCAATTGCATACTAAATGGATATATACCAGTTGGTTCATGCCACAGTGTCTGTCCATGTAGTCCAATAGCAACAATAGTAGATGCATCTATATTTTCACGTATGAGTAAGGCTGCCACAGCTTGGGTAAACAATAAACCTAAACGGTAATCTATTTGTCCTACTTCTGCTAAGGTAACTCTATTTTCAATAAGATGCAAAATATCTGACTTTAACGAAGAGGGCATAGGATACTCTAATGTATAGATCAGTTCACATCTGCTGTGCCCTATATCACAAAGTACAACATCTATCCCATCTAGTGATGTGCCTGACATGATACCAATATAACGTTCTGTTGCCATAGCTCTCTCTTTCTCTATAAGTATTTTATCTTATTTCTTTTAATTGTCTGAATCATTTTATGAATAAATGAAAATATCTCATACTTTGGATTTAATAATAGTATGTTAAAATCAAATCCTATGAAATAAAATGAAACTAAAAAACACTGAAAAGTAAGGTCATACTATGTTTAAGCACAAAATATTTTTGATACTAAGTCTGTCTATTTTAACCCTATCCTCTTCATTTGCATATCGCATAAAAGATGTCAAAAAATATGAAGGTTATATAGAGAGTATTATTATTTGTAATAATGGTAAACGTACTTTTGTACACAAAGTACCCCAAAAAGGCTACTATGCTTCAACCTATAAAAATTTTAATACTTTTGAAGAAGCTGTCAAGGCATCCTGTTATGATGGAAACCGTACAAAACCTACTGAAAAGAAAATTTTCCGATTAAAACATAATGCAAAAGTGTGTAAAAGTATCGAATCGATGGAAAGATTACTAAGTAGCCCAAAAGCGTACTATATTTCAGTAAGCCGCGAATGCTTTACTGCTATGAATGTAGATAAGGTTGAAGTATTTAATGAATATAAAAATGGGAGTTTGATTGATTCTTATTATAAGGTAATGTATGATGATGAAATGCATTATATACGCAGAGATGATATGTTTATAGGGCAAAATTTAGTACCAAAAAGTAAACGTAAAATAGAAAATAATCACAAGAAAAAGCATATACAAAAAAATAAAAAAATAAAAAAACCAAAAAAGAAGCATCTTGCCAAAAAAGTACGCAAAAGAAAAAGAGTCATAAAGAGAAAAAAACATTTAAAAGTTTACTCTTGTCGTGCAAAATCTAAAAGTGCTATTGGGTGGTCAAATGGTACGACACTAGCTAGCGCAAAAAAAAGTGCTCTACACCAGTGTAGTATACGAAGCAAAGCATTAGATATTTGTAAAATCAGTACATGTACAAAAAAGAGGTAAGCGTTAAGAAATAGATACTACCCTTAAATAAGTGGCACAGACCACTTTTTATAATAGGCTATCACCCTCAAACCAACCCCAAACACAAATACCACAAGTGTAGGATAAAAAGTCATCATCTCAAACAAGTTAAGCAGATAAAGTAAGGTACCTACAAGTAGGGAGACCGTACCATAAAAGCCTGTTTTGAAGACAAAAGGCACTTCGTTGATGATAATGTCTCTTACTATTCCTCCTCCTACTGCAGTGATAAAAGATAAAGCAAGTACCCCTGTAAGATTTAAGCCACTCTCTAAGGCAATCAATGCACCTGTAATACTAAAAGAGACTAAGCCTATAGAATCAGAGAGAATAAACCAAGGTTTATTTTCAACACTTTGTTTGGTATGAAACCTAAAAGCAATGAGTAATAGCATCAAAGTAAACACAACAATAGCAGGAGTATTGTGTATAAAAGTATACGGTGTCTTATCGACAATAATATCACGAAGAATACCTCCGCCAAAAGAGGTAAGAAATACAGAAATAAGTACCCCTAAAAAATCCAACTTCGAACGCACTGCGACAAAAAAGCCGCTCATTGCAAAGGCAATAATACCTATATATTCTGCGACTTCAAACATCTATTATAAGTCTATGGCATATTTTTTGAGTGTCTCTAAATCTATAAGCTCAAGCATTTTTATGTGCGTTGCATGTATAAAAATCTGTGGTGCCATACCATCATGTACCGCTTTCACAAAAGAGTGTCCACCCAAGCACCAACTCTCTCCTGGTTTGACACCTGCAAAGTTATATTGAGGCATAGGGGTAGAGAGGTCATTGCCCACTTTTTTAGAGTATGCCAAAAATTCTTCAGTAGCATAGATGCACACAGCATGTACCGCAGGGTTATGGTCACCTGTATTACAAGAGCCATCGCGGTGAAAACCTGTAAGTGGATTAAGAGAACATGGCTCTAATGGCTCAC
>JALSPX010000232.1 GCA_026985755.1 Sulfurovum sp.
AAAAAAATCCCTTACTCTTTTGGAAAGAGGAGCAACCTTCTCTTGATATAAAGTTGTTACCAACACTCCCTCAAACTTTGAAAAGCTTTTATGACTCTGAGGGCTTTTATGATGCGAATTTTACAATAAAAGAGAATAACAGCAGTATTGATATAGATATAAAGGCAGGTAAGCCGATTATAGTAAAAGAGCTTAATATTACTGAAGATGCCAATGTGAGCAGTATTATTAGTTTTAAAAAAGGTGATAGATTTAGGGCAAAAGCATTTATCCAAATTAAACAAAATATCATTGAAGCACTCTTAGATAAAGGATATTGTTCTTATGATTTGGATACGAAGGCATTTATAGATTTAGAAAAACATACAGCTGCACTGAGATATCTACTTAAAAAAGGTGGTATTTGTACCTTTGGAGATGCCAATGTAGAAGGGCTTGAGAGTATAGAAAAAGAGATTATACTTTCACGTGTCAGAGCCAAAAAAGGTGAACGTTTTGACCCTAAAAAAGTAGAGCAGACGTATACAGATATTTATCGTCTTAACAGTTTTGATTCGGTACTGGTGAGTGTAGATAGAAAATTTTATAATGTTGTACCTGTAGATATTGAAGTACATGAAGTAGAAAATGCTTATCATTTTGAAGGTGGTGTAGGTTATGACACCTATATAGGTCCACGTATACATGCCTCACTTATAAAGAAAAACTTTTATGGTAATGCACAGCAGAGTGGTATAAGACTCTCATGGTCTAAAAGGGAACAATTAGCCATAGGAAAGTACTATAAACCAGCACTGTTTATTTGGTGGGGCTATGGTATAGATTTTGGATCAGAATTTGGATATTCCAATTTGGAGTTTAGAGGATTTAAAGAGAAAAAAGGATTTGGTAAATTTTATTTGGAACACAATGAGGGTAGATTAAATTTACGTGGAGGGTTGGCATTAGAGAATATAGATATTACTTCACATGAGGATTTAAATAAAAATGAGACACCTTTGCAAGCAGTAAGTGCAGGAAACTTTTTACTTTTGTATCCTTATTTGAATATTGTTTATGATGCAAGGGATGATAAGCTTAATCCAAAGTATGGTTATTACCTTTCTAGTTCTGTAGAGTATGGACTGGACTATAAGTCTGATGCAACTTCCTACATAAAATCATTGTTTGAAGCTAGAGTGATACATACATTTAATGATTTGACATTAGCTTCGGTCGTCAAAATAGGCGTTGTAGATGAAAAAGTCAATAGACTTCCTGAATCTAAACGTTTTTTTGCTGGTGGGTCATTTGCAAACCGTGCATATGGTTTTAATAGCATAGGTGTCATTACCTCAAAGACTACGGATACTATTTTTGGTGGGTATACATGGGAAAATCTCTCTTTTGAAGCCAACTACCCACTCATAGGGAAAGTATATGGTGCTTTATTTAATGATAATACAATGTTAAATGATACAAGTTATGATTTCTCCGGCAGTATTATTAGTGCTGCAGGAATTGGCATACGCTATCTTACACCTATTGGTCCCTTCAAAGTAGATGTTGGAGTGAATGTAAACAAACCTTCTCAATATGGTATCTCCTTTCAAATAGGACAATCGTTCTAATGCGTAATTTATTACTCTTTGGTCCGCTTCTTTGGCTAAGAAGTCTTGTACTGTGGATGATCGTTTTACTTTTCGTGCTGATTGGATTACTCTATTTTGCTGCCCACTCATCCTCGGTAGTAAAAAAAGCACTCAATGCCTTTGCTCCTGATTATAACATCACGTATACAGAGATAAAGGGCAATG
>JALSPX010000233.1 GCA_026985755.1 Sulfurovum sp.
CTGCCGCTAAATATCCATAATATGTTGGTGCGCCTGAAGCATTGGTTGAACTCATCCCTGTTCCACTACCTACCATAGCAGCCCAAGTGAGTGTGGTTTTATCAGCTATTTTAGCTGTATGAAAAAATTCTACACCTCTATCACGATATGCACCTACAGATTGTTCAGGTGCTGCTTGGAAAATACCTGGATTAATCTCTTTTGCATTGTTAGGTAAAAAACGTTCTAGCAAAAGTTGGCTACCTGCTGTGGTAAAGTTTCTATACGTAGACGTAAATACTGCACGAAGCCCCTCTTCACTACCTGGATATTTAAATTGTCCCAATCTTATATTAAAATATGGAATCCCTCTATAGGTAATGGATGCATCAGTCAGATAATTATTGGATGCATGTCCAGCGGGTTTTGTAATACCATCTTCACCAAATTCTGTCATGAAAAAGTAATTAATAGTATTCTCTTTATCAAACATACCACGTACAGCTAGTCTGGCACGGTTTACCTCAAACCCTGATTGATTGTCTAAACTAGGAGGCAACATAGAAAATGGTGTTAAATTTAAGCCTGCTTTAGTCCCTGTAGATGGTATAAAAATATCTCCATAGTCCTTTTGATACCCTACCTGAATAAAACCCCAAAAATGAGGGGTATTGTTATGGTTTTCTACTTTTTCACCATCTTTTATAATAAAAGATGGCTCTAGCCCTGCAAAAGAGAGCCAATCTGCAGCATATGTAGCACTCACTAACATGCTCACAGCTACCATAGACAAAATGATTTTACTTGTTTTGATTGTCTGCATAACGAATTCCTTGTTTTATTTTTTATCTCCACGAATGACATCTAAATCTAGACCAAATGCTTTAAAGTTACTTTTTACTGAATGTTTCTCTTCTAAAACTTTTGAGTTATAGTAACCCTCTTGCTCTTTTGGTAAAAGTCCTTTTTGTAAATCAAAATCGGCCCTATCTTGTGCATCTATATAGAGTGCAAGATCTGCAGCTTCTTGGTCTTTGAGTGTGCCACCTTGTCCCAATGGCATATTTGACTGCATCCAAACTGGTAATTTATTGAGTTTACTTAAGCCAGCCCCTGTATTGTATGATAACCATTTACCATCTTTTCCTTTGCCCCATAATGCAGGGAATGTTCCTATACCCTCACCATTGGCACCATGACATGATGCACATTTTTCTGTATAGAGTTTTTGACCATTGACGTAATTGTCATGGGTTGCTTTCTTTTGTATCGCTCCAAATTTCTTTTGTCCCCCAGCCCATTTTTCTGATGTCAAAGGTGAACATGGTCGTTTTGTTTCTTGTTTTATCGGCATACCTGTTGAGAGCCATGTAATGTATGCAGCCATTGCCATAGAAGCTTCTGAATCTACAGGAAGTCTTTTTCCATTCATACTACGCATAAAACAGTTATTTGATCTATCTTGTAAAGATTGAATCGTCTTTTCTCTTTTTGAAAATGCTGGAAATACTGTTGCTGTACCAATCCAAGTAGCAATGCCTAGACTCGTTCCTGGTTTGCCATCACTCCCTTTTAGGTGACAACTTTTACACTGTAGTGTATTGCCTACCAAATCTTTTGTAAGTGGATGGGTATTGGTTTCATTCACAATAGCCTCACCAAGTTTCACCATGCGACCTAGCTCTCCTTCAGGATATGCTTTTGGTGCAGCCTTTGGAAAATCTGCTGCCATACCACTTGTCCCTACGCATGCCAATAACCCCAACACTACCAATGAGTGATTTAATCTTTTTAATGTCATCT
>JALSPX010000234.1 GCA_026985755.1 Sulfurovum sp.
ATTGGGTTTTAGTTCAAGTCGACGCGTTGTTATTCTCATTACTTTTCTAGAAAAGTAACCAAAAGTCGTCGTGGTTCTCAAATCGCAAGCTTTCAAGGGTGTTCACCACGACAATGTTTATATATTTAATGAATGGGCTATCGCCATATTTTATATTAACTATGCCGACTAAATCCTTTTCATAATCCTAAGCAATACCTCATACGTCCTCTCAACAGAAGCCAAATCCACCTCTTCACGTGTAGAGTGCGGATAACGTATCGTTGGACCAATAGAGGCAAACTTCATAGCAGGATATTTCTCTGCTATCACGCCACACTCAAGCCCTGCATGAATTGCCATCATTTTTGTTTTACCAAACACAGCTTTCATCTCATCACTCACGAGATTTGTAAACGCTGATATATCAGGTTTCCATGCAGGGTATTTGTCTTCTACCTGTACCTCAAAGCCATAGTCGTGAAACAGTCTTACAGTCTCTTCTGTCAAATCTTCTAACTCCTGCGCACCCATGGCACGTGCAGAGGTATCTATCTTGACCCCACCCTTTTCATCAGCTGTGATGATGGCAAGGTTGATACTCACATCAGGAATGCCAAGCTCATCGTTCATCGCATGGACACCATGCTTAAAGCTATCTATCAAAGAGATTATTTTTTCTCCCCCGTTTAAGACTTTTGGGCTTTCATTGAGTTCACGTACTGTGACATCACCTTTAGTCTCTAAACGCTTTTCACTTCTTACAATAGCTACAGCATTTGCTGGTATGGAGTTGCGACGCTCTCCTGCATAGATGGAAGCCAATTGCCTTACCTCATTTTCTACCAAATAACGCCCAAGCACTTTAATGGCAGAGGGTATTGCTTTGTCAATGTCCACGCCAGAGTGACCTCCTACAAGCCCCTTGACTGCCACTTCATAACACGTACCACTTCCCTCGACATAAGCATCTTGCTTAAATGCTGTAATGTCTGCACCACCTGCACACCCTATATAGACTTCTGCCTCATCCTCACTGTCAAGGTTAAGCATATATTTAGCCTGTAGATTAAAGGCTACTTCATTTGCCCCAATGAGCCCTATCTCCTCATCTGAGGTGAGCAAAAATTCTAATTCTCTATCCTCATCCATACACTGCATCATCATCGCGATTGCCATACCGTTATCTGCACCAAGAGAGCTCTCTTTGGCTTTCATCAGACCCTCTTCTACATAAGTTTCAATCATCGGTGCTTTACCCATACATACCATATCATAATGGGCTTGCAGACAAAGCGTAGGTCTACCTTTAGAGATATAGATATTTTTGACGCCATCTACTTCTACCTTATAATTTCGCTCTTTAGCAAATGCGACTAAAAAATCCAAAAGCTTATCTGCCTCTTTACTACAGTGGGGTATTTGAGTAAGTGTTTTAAAATGTTCAATAATTGCTGACATAGGCTCTCCTATTTTTTATGTGATTGTACTATAATTTGGAAAAATTAGGATTTAAGTCATGTGTCTTATCGTCACAATCATCATGTTTGTACTCTCTATCCAAAATCTCTATCAAGCACATTGGCTTATGGGATTGCTTCAACTGCTCATCTCATTTGGATTTTTGTTTCTACTCATTCGCAATATACGCCAAACCCGATGTGATAGAACAGGCAACTGTGACAGCTGTGCACTCCCTGCATTCATCACCAAGCTATTTAAAATGAAAGGGGAGAAATAATGGAACACTTTTTCACCTGCCCCTACTGCTGGGAACGTATCTCTATGGTCTTAGACCCAGAAGAAGAGACCAGTGACTACATAGAAGACTGCGAAATATGCTGTAGACCTATAGAGCTATTTTTTAGCTTTGCAGGTGATAGATTAGTCAATTTTGAAGCGCGTCAAATGGAAGGTATCTAATACACTAGTACGCTAGGGGTCTGGTGATTTGTGATGCGTTTTGAAAAAATGCATCATGAATCACCTGACTCCCGATGGACTAACGAATAAATAATGATATAAAAAGAAACACCACAAAAAACCCTGCTGTCCACAACACCACCTCTTTCACACTTTGTGTCGGGTTTATGGTACCACAATGCGGACATGACTTCAAGCCCTTTTCTACCTCTAGCTTACAATACCTACACTGCATCTGAAACCTTAGCAAAACGTGGCACCATCACACCCTCTATCTCTACCTTTTCGACAAACATTTCATAAGGACGCACCCACATCCCCTGTTCTCCATACAAAGCCTTATAGACCACCATCCACTCCTCTGTCTCTGAGTGTTGTGCTGTCATGTAGACTTCGTACATGTTACCTTTATAGTGTTTATAGAGACCAATTTCAAGTTGCATAGTGTTGCCTTAATCTTTTTTTGATATTGTAGCCTAATTAAATTATTTGGAATATACGATGATCTCATTAGAAGCACTAGCACAAAAACACAACTACACTTTCCCACCCCTCTTCAAAACACTCTTTGAAAAGGGAAAACTTAATTGGATGGGTGACTTCACAGAGCCTTTGGAAAAAGACAAAACATGGGCAGAGGATGTCTACCCTACCCTCAAAGCCAATCCCCCACTACTCCTGCACTCTGGAGGTTCAGACTTTGAACTGCTTACCCCTAAAGCTATGCTTGATTTCACATTCCCTGAAGCATGGGATACCAAGACACATCACTTCATCCCTTTTGCCAAAACAGCGGAGGGGAATACCTATGCCTTTTATGACAATGGTCAAGAGCCAAGCCCTATTGTACTCATCTGGGAAGATGACGAAGCAGAGTATGTCGCCAAAAACTTCGAAGACTTCATCTTTAGAAAAATGCTAGAAGCAGCAGACGACATAGACAAAGATGATCTCTACGCAGACTACGGCAAAAATAAACCCATGGAACGCTACCGAGCAGACCTCCAAGCAGATTTGGAAAGCATACGTCCCTACCTGAACGATACCTATGTTTCTATACTCGAAAAAGCCTATGAGGGTGAAGTGCTTGAAACACTTATAGCATATGGGTTTATAACTGAGAAACCTGTAAAGGAAATAATGAAAGAAATGTTGGATTTTGAGTGGATGGGTAAGGGGTTTGAGCACGAGGATTAAAATATGTCGATTTGCAATATTTTTGATGTACTTTTAAATTTCAGGTTATAATCTGAATGCAGTTTAACTTTGTTGTTTTTCAAACAACAGCCGCAAACTGCTGTTTGGTATTCGCTAGTTAAATCTTAACTGCGAAAGGGTGTGAGAATTATGGATCTCGTAATCCTAATACTTACAATTATTGTAGCTATTTTAAAATACTACAATAGTTAAAATCACCAAGAGGGAGCTAACGCTCTCTCTTCAAACATTATTTTATCATAAAAATTTTATTTTGTAAATAGCAAAATCCGTAGGGTGTGATTGCCATCACACCACGTAAGGTGATATGTATACAATCAACATTTCGCTGTAAGGGCTAACGAACCGTAGGTCGGGTTGCCCTCATCCCGACACATATTTGTATGTAATCAAAATCACCACCTTACACACATTGGGATTGTCGGGATCAGGGGAACCCGACCTACACCCTCATGTGTTCAAATCGCTTTTCGTTCCGATACTGTGTGTCGGAATGTTTGAGGTTAATTACTAAACATCTCTTTGGCATCTTTCGTACCAAAAAGATAAAACGAAAAAATAACCAAATAAAAAATGCCAAATATTATCCTCATTGAGGATACATTAATACTTTCAATAAGGAAGAAAGATCCCTCCAGTACTAAGTTTATAAATAGAATGCCTATAAAATATATAGGAAATTCTTTCTTTTCTTTTTTAAATAAGAATCCTAAATATACTTGCATTACAAAAATTAAAATAGCAACCAATACACCAATGAGATAATCACATCCATTCTCTTCTTGACAAAAAGAGATTCCATTACTTTGTTTCAAAAAATCTACAAATCCAATAGCATTTTCAATGAGTGAAAAACCTGACAATATAATCCCTGATAATACAATAAAAGATAAAAACTCTATAATAGCTTTTTGTTTTTTCATCACTATTTCCTTATTAATACTTTACAATATGATACTATATAAAGTTAAACCGCATAATACGTAGCCTTCCGATGATGAACCACCAAAGCCGTAGTACTCTGCTCAGGATGTATTTGAAAGGTCTCGCTAAGCTCTATCCCAAACTCCTCAGGCTTCAACAGATCAAATATCAACCTACTCTGCTCCAAGTCTGGACAAGCTGGGTAACCAAAGGAATATCTAGCCCCTTGGTAGCGATTCATGCGGACGTCACGCAAAGAACTTCCCTCGTTGTCTGCTATGTTTAAGTCTAGGCGTATTTGTTTATGGGCTACTTCGGCTAGGGCTTCGGCTAGTTCTACAGAAAAACCGTGTACCATGTTGTACTCTAGGTATTTACCTGCGTCATACAGCTCTTTTTCATAGGCTGCAAACTTTGAACCTGCACTTACACAAGTCATAGGCAAGATATCGTGTCTGTCATGATGAAAGAAGTCAGACAATGCACGGTGGGGTTTACGCCCTTGCCTTGGGAAGCTGAACTTGCCTACGGCTTTGTTTTTGACCTCATCAAACGGTGCCTTGTTTGCATTGGCATCGACATTCCAGCCCTCACTCTCATCAAACACTAGCAACTCTTGGTCGTTGCTACGTACAGGGTAGTATCCATAAATAATAGTCGGTTCAAATAGCCCTTTATCTACGAACTCCTTTTTTAAACGCTCATAGGCAGGATAGACGGTTTTGTCGAGGAGTTTTTGGTACTCTTCTTTGGTCATGCCTTTAGATTTGTACCCCCAGTGAAACTTGATGACCGTACGCTGATTGACCCATGAGAAGACCATATCTAAATCCAAGTCCTCTTTTTGTAACACACGTCTGCCCCAAAATGGTGGCGTGGGTACAGGCTGTGGCTCTGGGAGTTTGATTTGGTCAAAAGGTGGGATGACCACTTTCTTTTTTACCTTTTTCTCTCGCTCTTTCATATCACCAGCCATGCGGGTGTCTAGCTCTGCTTCAATCCCCTTCTCTATCTCTTCGTTGTACTTCTCTATACGTGACATGGCTATCACCCCATCAAAGGCATCTCTACAGTAAAAGATAGGCCCTTTGTAGATAGGACGACAAAAGTCATCAACGAAGCTACGCGTGAGTGCCGCTCCACCCAACAACACAGGAATAGTCATCCCCATCTCTGCCATGGCTTCAAGATTGTCTTTCATCACAGCAGTCGACTTGACCAACAAGCCTGACATCCCTATGGCCTGTATAGACTGCCTTTCTACCACATCTAGGTATTCTTGCAGCTCTGTTTTTATCCCTACATTAACGACCTTATAGCCGTTATTGGAGAGGATAATATCTACGAGGTTTTTACCCACATCATGTACATCCCCTTTGACGGTACCAATGACCAGCGTGGTATCGGTATCTTTTTCTTGTTTGGTGAGATAAGGGTTTAGGTAATCTACCGTAGCCTTCATAGTCTCTGCAGATTGTAAAACAAACGGCAACTGCATCTGCCCAGAACCAAAAAGCTCACCCACTACTTTCATCGCGTCTATGAGTATTTCGTTTACGATTGTGTCAGGGTGTATCTCCTGGCGTGCTTCTTCTACAAGTGGTATCATACGCTCTTTGTCACCATCTAGGAGGAGTTTGGCTATCTTCTCTTCGTTAGACATTGCCAAATAGGCTTCATCATCACCCTCTTCATCTATGGTCACATCTGAAAAATGCTCTATAAACTTAAAGAGCGAATCTTCATCAGGGTTAAAGAGTAGCTCTTCACACACCTCTCTGTCTGCATCAGACATTTTCGCCAGTGGAATGATATGTTTTACGTTGATAATCACCGTAGTCAAACCAGCTTTTAAACAGTGGTGCAAAAAGACTGAGTTTAAGTAGCGACGTGCATTGGCATCCAGCCCAAATGAGATATTGGAGAGTCCTAATGTAGAACCTACTTCTGGGTGACGTTTGTGTAGTTCACGTATGGCTTCTAGTGTTTGTATGGCTGCGTCACGATACTCTAAATCTCCAGACCCCACCGTAAAGGTAAGCACATCAAAGATGAGATTACGTGGGTCTATACCGTGTCCGTTGACAGCCATGTCATACATGCGTTCAGCTTGAGAGACTTTATCTTCTGTGGTTTTTGCCATCCCTACTTCGTCAATAGTCAGACAAACCAAAGCCGTACCAAACTTCTTAGCAAGCTTACAGATAGCATGAAACTTTTCTTCTCCATCTTCAAGGTTAACAGAGTTGATGATGGGCTTACCGCCGATGCATTTAAGCCCCTCTTCCATGGTGTGTACACGTGTAGCATCTGGCATGAGTGGTAAAGGGATTTTTTGATTATACAGCTCCATGACTGCCTTCATATCTTTAGCACCATCACGCCCTGCAAACTCGACATTGACATCGAGACAATGCGCTCCATCACGTACCTGTGCTTGTCCTACTTGCAGCGTACCTTCATAATCACCCGCGATAATAAGCTCTCTAAACGCCTTAGACCCCGTAGAGTTAGAACGCTCCCCTATGAGTAACGGTGCAGGTTCTTGGAAAAGCTCTGTCGTGTTAAAAAGTGAAGCAATACTTGGCTCTATACTCCCACTTGGGGCTTTTGGCTTCATCTGGCCTACTGCTTTTTTCAGTGCTTGTATGTGCTGTGGTGTCGTACCACAACAGCCACCCAAAAAGCTCACACCATCAAACGCGGTAAACTCCAGCTGTTTTTCCGTAAATTCATCAGGTCCCATAGGATAATAGGTATACCCTCCACGGTTTTGTGGCAGACCCGCATTGGCATGCACAGAGATAGGTATATCACACAATTCAGAGAGTGTTTTGAGGTGCTTTTTGACCTGGTCAGGTCCTGTACCACAGTTAAAACCAAGAGAGAGAATGTCAAACGGCTCCAATATCGTTACAATAGTAGTAGCATCTGTACCGATAAGCATACTTCCACTAAGCTCTATTGTTACCGATACCATAATAGGCAGTTTTACGCCTTTATTTTCATTGGCATCTTGACAGGCATGAAGTGCCGCTTTTATTTGTAGTGGGTCTTGACAGGTTTCAAGTAAAAAAATATCACAGCCACCGTCTATCAGCCCCTCAGCGACTATCTTGTAACCCTCGTACATCTCATCATAATGAATATGTCCAAGACTAGGCAGTTTTGTCCCTGGCCCTATAGAACCCAATACAAAACGTGGCTGTTCTGGGGTAGAGTACTCTTCACATATCTCTTTTACGAGTGCTGCACCTTTTTTAGAGAGTTCATAGGCACGTTCACCCATCTGATATTCATCCAGTACCCATGGCATGGTTCCAAAGGTATTGGTTTTAATCAAGTCAGCTCCAGCCATAGCATAACGTTTATGTATACGTTTAATAAGTTCTGGTGCAGTATCGATAAGAAGTTCATTACACCCCTCTTGGTCTACACCTTTATCATCCAGCCATGCTTCTGCGGGTATCTCTAAATCTTGTATCTGCGTACCCATAGCACCATCGATGACTAAGATACGCTCTTGTATGAGTGATTTTATTGTTTCTGTGATAGACACTGTTTATCCTATAGTAGGGCACCTCTAATAATAGGTAATACCCACAACATCACTAGCTTTTGTCTAGGGTAGGCACTCTTTTGCAGTCCTAGCCTTAGCTAAGTCAAAAAAGAGTAACAACGCATAGGCGAAAGCTAGTGATGCCCGCAGGGTGGGCTTTGCAAATGTAAGATTGTGCAAAACCCATTGTGGGTATTACCTATTATTAGAGGTGCCCAATAATATTATTGAATTGTACCAAAGTGTAGAAAGATAATTAATTAAAGTGAAGGAGAAAAAACGTAGTATTGAAACAAAAAGA
>JALSPX010000235.1 GCA_026985755.1 Sulfurovum sp.
ACATTTATCGCTTCACTCATGAGTGTAGACTTGACCAATCCGTATATTTTAGGAGGGCTTATCACGCTTATTGGATTTGGTTTGGTTGGACTAAAAGATGATATTGGAAAAGTACTTGCAGGTGATAATTTAGAGGGGCTTACCCCCAGAGGCAAAATGCTTTTACAAGCGCTTATTGCTACTGTTTCAACAGGTATCCTTCTCTATGCAGGCTTTCCTACGGAATTTTATATACCTTTTGTTAAAACCGCACTCTTTGATTTGGGCTATTTTGCTATTCCATTTTGGATACTGGTTTTTTTAGCCACAACCAATGCTGTCAACCTCACTGATGGGCTAGATGGGCTTGCCACTGTACCCTCTGTGATTGCACTATTTACGCTAGGAGTCATTGTCTATGTCACAGGACATGCTATCTTTGCGGAGTACCTTTTGGTACCTAATATCAAAGGGGTAGGAGAGGTGATGGTACTTGCAGCTGCACTCATAGGAGCTCTACTTGGATTCTTGTGGTACAACTGTTATCCTGCAGAAGTTTTTATGGGAGACACAGGAAGCCTTGCGATTGGTGGATTCATTGCTTATCTTGCTATTTTGGGAAAAAGTGAAGTGCTTCTGATTCTTATAGGTATCATTTTTGTCATTGAAACTGTCTCTGTTATACTCCAAGTAGGTAGTTTTAAACTTCGTGAAAAACGTATATTCAAAATGGCTCCTATTCACCATCATTTCGAACTCAAAGGCTGGGCTGAAAATAAAATTATTATACGTTTTTGGATGATTGCATTTATTGCCAATGTGCTTGCACTGGTATCTTTTAAATTTCGTTAAACTAGGCAATTACATGCATTTTTCATTTCTCATTTCACCTTTCTCATTTGAAAAAGAGAGTTTTTCATGAAGCCAACACTCTTCGGATATGGATTGACTACCAAAGCCATCGCAAAAAAACTAGGTGGAGGGTGCATTTTTTTTGATGATACATGTACTGAAACATATACAGATGAAAACAACAATACCATCAAACCCTCACACCTTTTTAATCCTGATGAAAGCACTTTAGAAGTCACCACCCCTAGCCTACCGCCTAAACATCCACTCATTCAAAAAGCCCAAAATCTTTTGAGTGAGTATGACTATATTTTAGGGAGTGGGGAACAGGGAATAGGGAATAATATTCCTCATTCTTCACTCTTCACTCTTCACTCTTCACTTGCAAAGCAAACGCCTTTCACTATCTGGATATCTGGTACCAATGGTAAAACCACTACCACCCAAATGCTCACACATTTGCTAGAAAAACGAGGTGCTGTCTCAGGAGGGAATATAGGTACACCCTTGGCAGACTTGGATGAAAAAGCCCCTATTTGGGTACTAGAGAGTTCTTCTTTTACCCTACACCACACACACCTCGCTTCACCTAATATCTATCTTTTACTACCTATCACGCCAGATCACTTAGACTGGCATGGTACGCCTGAAGATTATGAAGCAGACAAGCTTAGACCACTACTCACTATGAAAGAAGGAGAACTCGCACTGGTACCAAAAGGGCTTAACCTCCCGCAAACGGATGCTTATGTCGTAGAGTATGACAGTGATGCTTTTGTATGTGAGTATTTTAATCTTGATACCTCAAAGCTAGACTACAGAGGTGCATTTTTGCAAGATGCACTACTCTCTCTTGCCATCACAAAAGTGCTCTTTGATGAAGCAGACTATGCCTTGATTAATGCTTTCAGACGTGATGCTCATAGACAACAAGAGTTTAGAGATAGGCACGGTCGCCTCTGGGTCAATGACTCCAAAGCCACAAATCTTGATGCCACCATGCAGGCAATAAAAGGCTATGGGAATAAACACATTCATCTCATACTTGGTGGTGAAGATAAAGGTGTAGATTTGACACCACTTTTTGAAGAGATGCAAACACTTTCACTTACACTATATACTATAGGCAAAAACAACAACAGACTTTTAGCACTTGCAAAACAATACAACATTCAAACTATCGCATCATACACTATAGATGTTGCCGTCAAAAAGATTCATACACTTCATACAAAAGAGAGTATCGCACTTCTTTCACCTGCAGCAGCAAGTTTTGATCAGTTTAGCTCTTACAAAGATAGAGGTGAAACATTTATGGCATTGGTAAAAAATATTTAAAAACTACCCAAAAATTTCTCATTTCACCTTTCTCATTACTCATTCTTAAGCTTTAGGCGTTATAATTCTATCCACTTTAAACAATTGTTGTTTAAATTGTGGCTCGGTAGCTCAGGGGTAGAGCAAAGGATTGAAAATCCTTGTGTCGACAGTTCGATTCTGTCTCGAGCCACCATGATTTTATTCTCTTTTTTATACTAAAAAATATATCTATTCCATTTACTTTTCTTAAACAAAGACCAAAAAATGCTATATATTTCTATTTTCTCTTCAATTTTTTAACTACTGTAACCCCATATAAAGCCCTTCTATTCGACTATTTTGACATATTATTAATTATTCATTAACTTTTTATTAACTCTATTGACATTCGTAAACGATTGGTGTTATAATATGGAGTATTCAAAACAATTCAAGGAGATTACAATGAAAAAAACATTATTACTTTCAGTAGCAGCGTCTACAATGATTATGGCCGGTGGAGATATCGCTCCAGTTGAGCCAGTAGCAGACACACCAGCAGTACAGGAAAAAACTTCAGGTTGGGACTTTAATGGTCAAGCTGTAGTATATTATCAAACAGCTGATAACTGGGGAAATGGTTCAGTATTTGAACAAGGACCTGCAGATGAGAACACTGGTTGGGCAGCAGCAGCAGCTGGTATCCAACTTGGTGCAGTAAACAAAAACCTACTAGGACCTATTGGTGCTGGTGTTGAACTTTCTGGTATCTCTTCAGTTGGTCTAGAAAAGGATGTGGTATCTGGTCTTGTGCAATCTGCAACAGGCGATTTGACAGGTGCTGCAATTACGCAAGCTTATTTAACAGCAGGTCTTGGAAATACATCTCTTAAAGTAGGTCGTCAACAACTTCCTAAAGCACTTTCACCTTTTGCATTTTCAGAAGGATGGAATGTATTTAAAAATACATTTGAAGCAGCATTGTTAGTAAATTCTGATCTTCCAAGCACAACACTTGTATATGCATATGTAACAAGATCAAACCACTCAATTAACGCACTTAGTGATTTTGCTAAAATCAATAAAAATGGTGACATGGTACACATGGTAACCGCACAAAACAAATCTATTGATGGTCTTACATTGACTGGTACATGGTATTTGGCACCAGACATGATTTCTGATGGCAATGATGTAAATGCACTTTGGGGCGATGCTAAATTTACAATGGGTGACTATTCAATCGCTCTTCAAGGTGGTCAAATTGACCCTGATACGGCAGACAAAACAACTGCATATGGTGCTAAAGTAGGTGCAACATTTGGTATGTTTGATGCCTCACTTGCATACTCATCTGTAGATGATGGTACTGTCAATATTGCAAACTTTGGAACAGGTGTAAAAACACCACTCTATACACAATCTCTTCTCAACCAAAATACAATCTCTAGAGATTCTGATACATTCAAAGTTGCACTTGGAGCAAAAGCACTTGGTGGTAAATTTACAGGTGTATATATCAATTCTGACTTAGGTAAAACTGCCAATGCATCTGTATTTGGAAACAAAGAGGGTGAAGGTACCTACCAACAAATCGAATTGTCATACAAAACTAAAATTACAGACAACACTACGCTACTTGCTGCATACATCAATCAAAATGATGACAGACAAGATGATGATAGCCAAAATTTCGTACGTGTATGGGCTAAATATACTTTCTAGAAACTATTTCTTACAAATTTTTAGAGTTCAGGCTTTTGCCTGACTCTTTACGTCTTTTTTCTTTTCCCATTTATCTTTATTCCTTGACACACATCAATATCAATTTTAATTATATAGGTTATAATTTAAATATATTAGAAATTACAAGGAGATTACAATGAAAAAAACATTATTACTTTCAGTAGTAGCATCTACACTGATTATGGCAGGTGGAGATATTGCTCCAGTTGAACCAGTCAAAGAAGTTGCATCACCTCAAGTGGAAGATGGTTATACATTCTTTAACAATGTAAAAGCAAAAGGCGAGATACGTGCCAGATATGCGTTCGTGGATACTGATAATACAGTTGATAACGCAAGTGCACTTACCAATAGACTGATGCTAGGTATCTCTGCAAATTTATTTGGTGTAGATGGACTCTCTACCTATTTAGAAGCTACCAATGTAATAGGCAGTGGAGATTACTGGGATTTATCTAATGGTGACATCAGTGATAAAGGAGTATACAATGTCGTTGCAGACCCTTCACAAACACGTATCACACAAGCCTATGTAGATTATGCTTTTGGTAAAACCCTACTCAGAGCAGGTCGACAAGGTGTGAATCTGGATAACCAACGTTTCGTAGGTACTGTGAACTGGAGACAAATGCCTCAAACATACGATGCTGTAGCAATTATTGATAATTCTATAGAAAATCTTAATTTACTTGCAGCCTATGTTTGGCAAGTCAATACTATTTTCGATTCAGATACAGTAAAACCAGTAGGGGACAACTTCGATACAGGCAGTGTACTTTTACATGCTAGCTATAAAATCATGGATGCATTGACATTGACAGGTTATGCCTATATGCTTGAAGATATCCATGATACCTATGGTATCGCTGCAACTGGTAAATTTGGTTTAGGTGCAGGGACAAGTTTATCATACCGTGCAGAGTATGCCTCACAAACTGACCCATCATTTGAGGATTTAACTAAAAATAAAACAGCAGATGCAGACTACTACAATATTGAAGCTACATTAAATATGAGCGGTTTCCTTGTAGGTGCGAAGTATGAAGTGCTAGGTGCAGGAAGTGGTGAAGATGCTGCCTTTAGTACACCTCTATCAACACTCCATGCACATAATGGTTGGGCCGATATGTTCTTGGGTACCCCCGATGATGGTCTTGTAGATCTCAATGGTATGATAGGATACAAATCTAAAGGTTTGGGTGTAGCAAAAGTGATTTATCATGACTTCTCAAGTGACAAAGGAAACACAGATTATGGTACAGAGATAGATTTGCTTTACAAAAATAAAATCTCTGCAGTAAAAGGGCTTTCTGGTATGCTAAAGGCATCTCTCTATAGTGCGGATACACATGGTGTTGATACGACTAAATATTGGGTCATGCTAGACTATAAATTTTAAGATAATCCCCCTAGAGTCAAACCTTATGTTTGATTCTACATCTACTCATACTTATCCCTTTTCGCTATAATGCTACAAAAGTCCAATACAAAGAAAATACCGATGTCAAACAATAAAAAACTCCATCTTGTAAGCCTAGGATGTACCAAAAACCTTGTAGACTCAGAAGTAATGCTTGGACGTCTAAAAGCGTATGAAATCTCTGATGACCCTAGCACTGCTGATGTGATTATCGTCAATACTTGTGGGTTTATAGATGCAGCCAAAGAAGAGAGTATCAACACAGTGCTTAACCTGCATGACGAACGTAAAGAAAACTCTATCTTGGTCATGTCTGGTTGTTTGACCGAGCGTTATAAAGAAGAACTGCAAGCGGACATGCCTGAGATAGACATCTTTACAGGTGTGGGTGACTATGAAAAGATAGATGAACTCATCGCCTCTAAACAAAGTACCTTTAGTCCTGAAGTTTATCTAGCCACAGAGACCAGTGGTAGGGTCATCACAGGATCAAACTACCATGCCTACATCAAAATCGCTGAGGGATGTAACCAAAGCTGTTCTTTTTGTGCCATTCCCAGCTTTAAAGGCAAACTGCATTCACGTTCACTCTCTTCTATCGTTAAAGAGGTAGAGATGCTCGCCAAAGAGGGTTACTATGACTTCTCATTCATCTCGCAAGACTCTTCTAGCTACGGACGTGATATGAAGATGTCGGACGGGCTTATAGAACTTGTCAAAGCAGTAGAAGCCATAGAGGGTGTAAAATCTGCACGTATCTTGTACCTTTACCCTAGTACTACCACCTTTGAACTCATAGACACTATTGCAGACTCAAAGGTATTTCAAACCTACTATGACATGCCCATCCAACATATAGACAATGATGTACTCAAAACCATGAAACGGGGCTTTGGCGAAAAGAAAACCATAGAACTCCTAGAGTATATGAAGTCAAAACCCAACGCCTTTCTCCGCACCTCTCTCATTGCAGGGCACCCAGGAGAGAGTGATGAAAGTTTTGAGAAACTCTGTGCTTTTATGAAAGAATTTAAATTTGATAGGTTCAATACCTTTCACTACTCAAACGAAGAGACCACCTCAGCCTACACCCTAGCACAAATCCCTCAAGAGGTCATAGACCAAAGAGCAGATATTTTAGGAGAAATCGCTGAAGTAAACACCCAAGAGTCACTAGAAAATATGGTAGGCAAAACGGTGACTCTCGTCATAGATGGAGAGAGCGACGAACACGAATACCTCCTAAGCGCCAGACCTCTAAGCTGGGCAGTAGACATAGATGGAGAAATCCTCATCAATGACACATCAGACCTACCAGTAGAATACGGTAAACTGTATGAAGCAAAAGTAACAGAGTTAGTCGGAAGCCAACTACTCGCAACGCTGATAAATGAAAAGTGAGAAATGAGAAATGAGAAATGATGCGCTTTCATCAAAAAGTTTTGACTTTGCATTAAGAATCATTAAGCTATATAAATACCTAACAAAAGAAAAGAAAGAATACATACTTTCTAAACAAGTTTTACGTTCTGGTACAGCCATAGGTGCACTCATCTCTGAAGCAGAATTTGCACAATCTAAAGCTGACTTTATTAACAAAATGTATGTCTCTTTAAAAGAGGCAAATGAGACAAGGTACTGGCTAAAACTTTTAGTACAATCTGAATATATTACAACAGAAATGTTTCACAGTATTTTACCTGATATCGAAGTCCTTATACGATTATTGGTTGCTAGTACAAAAACAGCGAAAAAAAATAATGATAAATAAATCATTTCTCATTTCTCATTTCTCATTTCTCATTAAGCAGAAAAACCTATTAGCATTCTCCGCAGGCATAGACTCCTCCGCTCTATTTTTTCTACTCCTAGAAAATAACATCCACTTCGATATCGCCATCGTAGACTACAACACCCGTGAACAAAGTAAAGCAGAAGTAGCCCACGCCAAAGCTTTGGCAAAAAAACACAAACTCTTTTGCCACACCATCCAAGCACCCACATTCACCTCACACTTCGAAAAACAAGCCAGAGAGTTTCGCTATGAATTTTTTGAGTCGCTCGTAACGATAGAGGGTTATGACAACATCTTAACCGCCCATCAGCTCAATGACTGCCTTGAGTGGCTCCTCATGCGTCTAAGCAAAGGTGCAGGTGTCTGCGAATTGCTCGGACTAGAACCTATAAGCCAAAGAGAAAACTACACCCTCGTACGTCCCCTACTTAGCTACAGCAAAGAGGAGCTACTCGCCTATCTACATACCCATGACTACCCCTACTTCGTGGATGAGAGCAATAGTGATGAGAAGTATGAACGTAACAGATTTAGAAAACAGTTTTCTGATGCCTTGCTAGCAGAATATAAAGAAGGAATTTCTAGAAGTTTTGACTATTTACGTCAAGACAAAGAGGCATTAGAAGGTGTATTTGAAACCCTTTTTACAACAAAAAAATTACATATCCTCAAACTACACAACATCCTTGCCAAAACAAAAGCAGCAGACCTCACCCTAAAAAAACTAGGCTACCTACTCTCAGCACCTCAACGTAAAGAGATAGAAACAAAAAACAGTTTAGTCATAGGTGGGGAG
>JALSPX010000236.1 GCA_026985755.1 Sulfurovum sp.
AAATAGAATGCGCACGAAATATGCTATGAAACTCTATGAGTTTTTTAAAAGTTTTCAGTCATACCACTATATCGACGTTACCTTGGGATATATGCAAAAGCTCCTATCATTAGAGGGGCTTGTCAAATACCGCCACTTTAGTCAGGTTAGACAGCTTTTAGAGCGACAGATCCAAGAGATACGCAAAAAAACAGATCTAGACACCATCACTATGGAATCGCATCCAAAGGAACGTGTTTTTAAATTTATTATCAACCCAAACGCATTGAAGAGCTCTCCCTCTCAAGATGAAAAATCAAAGGTGCTCCATGCCCTTTTGACGCAAACCTTTGCAAAGTTTTAGTTGAATGTTATTTTGCTGTTTTCTTTGATCCCCCGCACATATAAAGGGACCCAGAGGAAGTCGTCGTTGTAGCTGAGGCCTTCGAGCTTATAGCTTCTGCCACTTTGGGCCACATAGATCCAGTCGTAACTGCCGATCCCATAGTGCACAAAAACTCCTTCTATATTCAAACGCTCCTGGGAGAGACGTAGAGCCAAAGGATCGTAGCTCTTGGCTGTACCAAAGAGGAGGAAGCCATTCTCAATCTTGATGGTATCGAAGGCGTGATACAAGATAGGATCCCAAATAAGATGTCCATCTTCATCCATCCCGGCAAGTTTCGCCACTGTAGATCCACTCACATAAACCCAGTCAAACTTCCCATCTCCTATACGGCTAAAGTATCCAGCTATCTGGTACCTATGGCCTTTGACGATATTCTCCACTCTGAGCCTGATAGCCTCTTTGACAGCCGCTTCGGCATCCACGAGCCCATAGCCAAAGAAGTCGTTTCGCCCGTCGATGTAGGGGATATCCCCGATCTTCTTCGCTGTTCTTGCCAGAATATCGTAGATCTGATCTCTGGTGAGATCAGGATTTCGTTCCAGCATGAGAGCGATAACACCGCTTATCTGAGGAGCGGCGGCGGAGGTACCATTAAATCCTGTCATATCGGTGGCGTAGCAGTAGTCTGGATGGCCAAATCTCCCATCGGCATATCCCAAAGATCCTACAATATCATCCGTTGCAATCTTGAGCGTTCCTCCTCCGCTTGGAGCGACGAAATCAAGAGCCGGGCCGTAGTTGCTGTACCAGGCAAGCTCTCCTTGATTGTCCACGGCTCCCACGGCGATAGAGCTAGATAGGGCAGACTCGTCATTCGCCCAGTACCACTGGCTTCTGCCATCATTGCCGCTGGCAAATACGATAGGAGTTCCTCTACCACCCCTGCCGTTATGGGCCACATAGTCGATCGCATCTCTTACCGCATCGGCCACATTGTAAGTCCCCCAGCTGCAATTGATCACATCCGCGCCCTTCTCATCGGCATAGAGGAAAGCCCTGACGATGGAGGATACAAAAAGGGCTCGATCGCTTCCATCTGGGTAGGAGCCTATGAGTTTGATCCCTATGAGCTTTGCATCATAAGCGGCCCCCTGGATACCAACTCTATTTCTCCTCGCTGCTATCAGTCCTGCACAAGCGGTGCCATGCACTTCGTAGGCGTTATCATAGGAGGCATTGTTATCGTAATCCACTAAATCTATCTGATCGGAAAAGGCACCTTTGAGATCGGGATGGGAAAAGTCAAACCCATTATCGATAAGAGCGACTTTAACGCCTTTACCGGTGGCATACTGCCAAGCTTCATAGACATTGAGATCGATATCAGGTTTGGAATAGTGTTGGCCGTAGTTGTAGAAGTTCCACTGCTGGGAAAAGAGGGGATCGAAAAAGCGCTTCTTTGGAAAAACCAAAAAGTCCGGATGAGAGAAAAGGACACATCCGCTCTCGTAAATATCACGTGAAATCTTGAAGGCATCTTTCGGGTTTTTTGCTCTGTATATGATGTCGCCGTTTGGCAGCGTGGAAGATGAAGGATAGCTTTTTAGGAGCTTTTTCTTGCAAACTTCATCTTTTGGCTTATAGATGATACTGTTTTTGACGCCGAGTTTTTGTCCTGAGCTGTTTTGAAAGAAAAGTGTAGAAATATCCCTCGTCAAAGAGGGAAGCGGAGTCAATATCTTGCTTTCTCCATTCTGATAAAAAGTATATAGCTCATCTGCCTCCATAAAGGATATGGACAGAAATATAATTATTAAATATTTCATTCATCAATTATCAATTTTACACTCTTTAGTCTCCTCTATCCACGTATAACCGTTTTGAATACAAAGTTGTTTTAATTTTTGAGTTCTATCTTGTTCAACACTGTTTTGGTTAGTATCCCCACCAAATATAATCTTTCCATTGCTAATATTTACTTCTTCTATGTATCTAATGTTTTTATTCTTATCTATCAATCTCGTCCACTTCAGATTACCTGTTTTAGGATCCATACCATCCAGTTTCGCCACAATGGAACTATCTGGACTAACAAAAATCCATGCATATGGATCGTATACATCTTTCGGTCCATAATAGGAAAAGTATCCATTAACTGGTAGCTGTCTCCCTTTTAAGGATTCTGCTATCGCTTGTGCATTACTATCAGGATCACACAGGCCTGTGTTTGGATTATAGTGATACCCTGAGATACAGCTTATCTTCTGAGAACCAGTGTTGGTTGAACTATTATTGTTCGTTGAACCATAGTTCGTCGTAGTGTTGGAATTGCCGCTAGAAGCATTTGTATTTCCGCTATCAGGATCACACAGGCCTGTGTTTGGATTATAGTGATACCCTGAGATACAGCTTATCTTCTGAGAACCAGTGTTGGTTGAACTATTATTGTTCGTTGAACCATAGTTCGTCGTGGTATTGGAATTAAGCTGAGGATCATATGTAGAATCGTCAATGCACTGGCCATTTCTATAAGTCTGATTGGCTCCACACTGTACGTTGATATTGCCATCATTAGAAAGATTTGAACTATCAAATCCCGACGAAAAAGGATCCGGCCCATTATAAAAATAGTTTCCGGTATCTACTGCTATGTTTTTTTGTACCATTTGATTTGGGGCAGGCATATCTATTTCCGTAATAGTTCCTTGAGATGCAGAAGGATTACCATTTTCGGAAAGCAGTGGAGTATTATATAGCCAATTTTTAAACTTTTGCTTATCCATTACTTGATATCGAACAGTAAAGTATAGATATCCGGCATTTTTCTTTCCATAGGGTGCAGCAGAAGCAAATATTGTATCTTCTACCATATTTAAATATACCCATCCACCGTTGGAAGAAGAATTCGTAACTTCATATTGCATTGTGCCTTGGGTTGTAAAAAACTCTATTGTTTGATGATTCAGTAATTTCTGATTGATTTCATTCATATGGAATATCATATACGCTTCTGTAAAACTAAAAGGATGCACATGATCGATTGGATTTTGAAAAGAGAGCTGTGTTCGCAAGCAACTATTTGGAGCCGTAGTCATCACCACAACCGCTCTCGTCCCGCCTGGTACATAAAATTTATATCGCATCCATCCCTGTGGAAAATAAACAGAACCTCCTTTTGTGCCCGTTGTACTAAGTGCATGGGGATATGTTCGATAAAAACTGCTCGATTCTATTGGTACTTCTTGCATATTTAAAAAATCTTTCGAAGTTAAAAGCTTTTGAACCAATTCATGATGGAGTGGAACAAAACTATCACCATAACTCAATGAAATCAAAAATAGCAATCCCCATATCAATCTATACATTTTTTTCCTTTTCCCACTATATTTATTATTTTATAGTTATCGGTAATAATAGCCAAAATTTAGTAACTGATGTATTAATTTATATTTCAAGAAAGTTGTTGAGGAGATATATTTATGAAGAACATATAACAAGGAGAAGAATCTCCTTGTTATTGTAGAATTACTTCGCCTTATAAGCAGGATAGATAGCGTTTGTAACGTTTTGACCGTTAACACTCTTCGCTGTCATAAGCACAGGAATAATTGGAGCAGGAACACCTGTATCTGTATCATTTACATCTTTATAATTAGATGTAATGGCGTAATCTGTGTATCCAGATGCATAAGAGGCAGTTTCCACATTCAACCATGCAGATTCTGGACAGATTTTAAGTGTTTGCGGTGTACCACCTGAGAAGAATTCAGATTTAACATCCGCATGCTCTTCTTGATCTCTTGCTGTCGTTTGATAGTTAAAGCAATATGTGTGATCATATCCATAACTATACTTCAATGGTTGGGTCAAGATGAGCTTAGTCTCTGCCGCTCCACCATTTCCGTTATCATAGAAAGTCGCGTAAATATCGCTCTTCGCAAGAAGATTTGTGATATTTGCTTTTACTGTTGCAGCAGATCCACTAGCAATCATTGCTGCAAAAGTAGTGTTTTGACCAATTGTTTTTACTGTATTCGGTACATTACCTACAACGCCTTCAAGTGCATAGGCAGGAATTGTCATAGCAAGATTTCCATTTGCATTGCTTGCGAAAAGTACTTCCTGTCCATAGATAGAATCAGCATCTACATATGTCCAATCACCGGTACTAGTATTACCATTAAGGTCTGTAACATATTTATTGTAAAGTTTTACTTTGTCAAGCGGTGTATTTGGTGACCATGTGGTATCCACTTTGGTTCCATCGATAGCTGCAATACCAAACACTTCAATATAACCATAGTTATTGTTTTGAGGTGGTACCGGTGCAAACAATGGTCTATGCACAGGATTCGTAGAAGCAGGCACACCGTTTACAACCATTGAATCATCGTTACAATTTAGGAAAACATTTCCGTTTGCATCAGAAACAAGCTCAGCTTCCCATACATCTCCAGGAGTTAGGAAAATTGGGAAGTCCAATTTTTCCGCAGAGTTAATAGCTTCACGAATAACAACTTTTGCAACAACAGCATATGTTGTATTTGTGTTGACAACCTTGATATTTGTTTTCCAGTTACCATTTGTATCAGCAGCATAGACTGGAAATACAAGATAGTCACCTGTTCCATCTGTAGCAATCTTTGTAGTTGCATTTGGTGCAGCTACAAGTGCACTCCCCATGATCGCAAGTGCTGCAGCACTTGATACGATTTTCTTTCCTAGCTTCATTCTTTCGCTCCTTACATGTAAGTTTGTTCAACACCAACTTCTTTGCTCGAGCCGTTGGTATTGTCTATTTCGCACTCTTATTATACCTCAGTTTGCTGAAAAAAACCATAAAAGCTATATTTTTTAGACTAAATATAGCTTTTTGGTTTTTTTATTCTGCATTATCCCCGAATGGGAGCCGTGATACCTTCATTTTATGATACCACTTCCCATCAATATTGTACCACCTATCATAAAACACATAGGTAACTTTATTATCGGAAGAAATATATTTACTTTTAATAACTGTCATATTATTTTTAGGAATAATGTCAAGAAATATAATTTTATACTTTTGATTATTTGCAGAATTGAAATTTTTATACCATTTAAAGTCATGAAGAAATCTTTGATATGGAAGCTCATATTGATACGCACATTGAAAGTCTTTCTTTGACATACAATCCCAGTAATTTAAAAAGCGATTTATTAATAGTTGATATTTATGCTTATCTATTTTTGCATCAGGTGATATTTTTACATACTCGATTCTATGAAGAGTACATCCAATAAATAACAGTATTATTAAGAGAGAGAAAAGAACCGACTCTTTTTTCACCTACTCAATTCCTCAAGTAACTCATTTCTAGTTTGATTAAAAGATTTACGTAAAAGAATTTTTCTTATTTTATCTTTCGCTTCATCAAATGTTAGTTCTTTACCTGGTAATACATGAGAAACATAAAAAACAACATAAGAATCACCAAGATAGATAGGCGGTAGAATAGAAGAAGTTTTTACATTGTCAAACATCTTTCTGATTGGTAGAAAAATTCTTTCTTTAGGAACTTTATATTTTTTTATCTCATGTTGTTTGGTATACTCTTTCGCAATATTGATGTTTTTTTTTGCTTGAAAATAGAATTGCAAAGCCCTATCAAAAGAATCGAATTCTATTGGATAATAGACAATAGTCTGTGGCCTATGAAATTCTTTTTTGTGGACTACATAATATGATTTCAATACATTATTCTTTATGGTTACATTTTTTTGAAATCTTTTTATATATTCCTTGGCTAATGCTTCTTCTATTTCCAGTTTTTTATTTATTAATAAAGATGTGGGAATATTATATTTTTTTAAATATGCATCAGCTAAAACTCTATTTTCATATATTTTTTTCTTAGCAGCTTCTTTTGTTGGCTTTATACCTCTGTTCTTATAAGTTGTCATAATCAATATATCAGCTTCGGAATCAGAAATATTCAAATCTCTAGAAGGATATATTTTAAGTTCAACAGCATTAATAAAGGAGAAAATGATGAAAAACAAAAGGGAGGCCTTGGGCATAAATAAATCTCCTAAGATAAAAGTACTATGATTATGGAGGGCGAAGAAAAGTTCCTCGCTCCTTTTCTTAAATATTTACGCTCCTGGACCACCTGGAAGGACTCCTTCTGTAGAAGATGTGGTATATGAAGTAGTATTATTCTGGCCACTACTTACTGAAGTAGAAGAATTTGTAGCTTCAATGCTACTTGAAGATGATGTCGCTCCACCACACTCTTGTCCTGGGAGACATTCGATTGCCTCACCATTATTGGCATTACTTGAAGATGATGTCGCTCCACCACACTCTTGTCCTGGGAGACATTCGATTGCCTCACTACTATATGCTGCAGCACTACTAGATGTACCACTAGCAGGAGCTACACATACATTTTCTTCACATGCGCCGGTATTATTAGCAATATAACTACTGGCAATCTCATCACATTTCTGAGGTGAATCAGCATTGGAAAGTTCATTTTCCAACGATCTCAAAGAAGGAATAATATCTCCTATCTTTTCTCCATTTTTCATGCGTTCAATCAACATTGCATAAGTCAAAACTGTAGTAGCAACAGGAGAGCTATTATTAGTTGAAGCCGATGTCCCTGGTCCACCAGGCAAAATTCCTCCCTCGGAAGCTACAGAGCTACTAGAAGATGTATTCATAGAGGTATTAGAAATTCCACTTCCTGGTCCACCAGGTAAAATCCCTCGTACTCCTGGTCCACCAGGCAAAATTCCTCCCTCGGAAGCTACAGAGCTACTAGAAGATGTATTGATTGACGTAGAAGGAGTAGAAGAGCTTGAAACTGTGACAGTACCTTGATTTTCTATATAAGCAATCGCTGCAGAAAGCAATACGGCTTGTTTTGAAAGCTCTAGACTGTTTGCGTCGGGAATAGCAATATCAAAATTGTTATACATTGCTGCATCTAATCCCGTTGCAGCCGCTAGATCTTGAGCACTTACTCCATTGGCTATTAAATGAGTAAAAGGGTTAATATTTGAATAAGTGCCTGGGGCCATCATGCGAGGAGCTTTTGGTTCTCCTTGTTCTATAGCATTACTTCCATCCACATCAATATATCCATCTTTAGAACACAATACAGGACAAGCTTTGTTAGTTACATCTATTTCATATGTCCCAGGAGCAGTTGCAGTACCAGATGCTATATCTGTTCCATCACTGTTTTTACATTTGACTGTAGCACCCAATACCCATCCATCAGATACGGTAACAGTTTTAATAGTAGGTGTAACAGAGCTTGAAGATGATGAACTAACAGAGCTTGAAGATGATGAACTAACAGAGCTTGAAGATGATGAACTAACAGAGCTTGAAGATGATGAACTAACAGAGCTTGAAGATGATGCTGTAGTTACAGATGAACCGCCGCCGCCACAACCTGTAAAGACAACTGTCGCAGTCAACAAAGAGGCTGCTATAATACTTACTGTTTTTCTCATTACTCACTTCCTTAATTGTGGGATTTAACGAATTTCCAAA
>JALSPX010000237.1 GCA_026985755.1 Sulfurovum sp.
CCTATCAAATCATCGGGTTCTATAAAATGAAAAGCTTCCTCCTGTCTATCTACAAACTTTTTTGGTAATGCCCAATGTGTATCAGGATGAGAACGATGATTGTGTATTTTGCTTCTAAGTGTATTTGCTATCAAAAGAGCCGTGTCATTATCAAATATTTCTTTATCAAGTGAAATAAATTTATCTACAACTTTAAAAAAGTATTCTTCATTAAACTTATCTATATTATCAAAAACATCATACCATTTTTGACTAACTTCATCTAAATTTTCATATAATAGCCTATCAATATCATTACAGTATCTTATATAGTCTTTTTGCAAAACAGTATCATCTATATCTGCCCAAACATGATATTTTGGCTTACTAATACCAGTTGATATAGAATGATTATCTGGCAAGAGTTCAAGAAGTAATTTCCAAGTAATATCAGGGTATTTATTTAACAAGATATTTTCTATAATGCCTATACGCTCATCATAGGTAGCACTACAATATCTTACCCAACCAGTGAAAATATCTTTTAAAGAGTTAAAAGGTCTATTGTTTCTACCATATTCAATGTCTATCTGGCTCAATCTAGCAAGAGACAATACAACACGAACAAAATAGTCTTTATTCCAAGAGACCGTTTCCAGTGCCCAAAGGAGATGACAATAGCTACACTCTCCCATCATTAAATCACCACTATCTGTAAATAATTCTTCTATCTTCGTTTCTTCTATGGTATCTAAAGATTTTTCAAGGGCTGACAGAAAACTTTCAGGACTTGCTTCTGCTAGGAGTGATAGATTTTGATGATACGAGTACCAAGCTTCTACCTTTAAATTAGGTTCAAAAATTTCTTTAAGCCATGTATCGATTATCTGCTGCATATTATCATCAATATTATTCCCAAAGACAGATAACATGACTAAAGTATCTGCTACACTACTGCGAAGCAACCCTGAGTGCTTCATAACTTTTTCATATATATATATGCATAACTGCGTTTTTCTGGAGCCAATTCATAAGCAGGGTCTATCTCTGTAAATACCTCGATTGCGATTGATTTAAATTTATTTAAATATGTATCAGAAATCTTATTTACTATCAAATCCCATAAATTTATCTTTGAAATGACTTGCCATACATTCCCTACTAATCGTATAGGGGTATTCGTCTCTTTGGCTAGAAGATGTAACTCTTTTTCCAAATCTTCATACTTCATGCCAGAGAGCTTATTGATTATCTCTATATCAGCTTCATTTGTTCTGTTCCAACTGTTTAAAAAAAGTATGGTTATCAAAATATCTAAATTGTATTTCTCTGCCCACTCAGGATTAATTCTCTCGTAAGGTTGCAATAGAGGATGTTGCACAATCGCATGAAAAAACCCTTTGGTGTCTTCTATGATTTTCCAAGCATCTTTATAATCAAAGCCCATCTCTTCAAGCGTAGCAACTTGTATACTCTTTTTTATTTTAGATAGAGTTATGACATTATGAGTTTCATCTTTCATAGTGACTGACTCTTCTGCCTCTATGACAAAATGTCCCTTAGTTATAGCCAAACCGATGTTAATAGGTGTAAAGCCTTTATAGACTAAAATTAAGCTATCTTGAGTATTTACAGTACTATCCCAACTCTCTTGACTGCTAATGATTTTAACCCTATCGGCATATTCTTCTTTTGTATTGAATACATTAAGAATAAAGGCATAGCTATCTTCTTTACTCTGCGGTGAAACAACTATGATTTTAGATGGTGTCTGAATGAGTAAATTAACTAATTCTTCTATTTGTTTATCTCTTGATTGTAGAGCTAGTTTGGAATTTAAAGGTATTTTTGTTTGGGATTTCCACTCTAATATAGCTTGTTTTAGAACTTGAGATTGAGATACAGATAAATTTACTGTATTATCGTTTCCAATTATTATCGGTGCATTATTGTCTCTTTTTATTTCTACACTTTGACTTTTCATAATCTTTTTTCCAATTCATCTAAAGTATGTTTACAATTATCTATATTATAGATGATTATTAGGGAATAAAGTCATAAAAAATTTTAATGCTCTCTTTGTAGCATATAGTGAATCTATATAGTTAGTTTCCTCTAGATAAACTTGCCCTAACATGAAATAAGAAACTGCTACAATGTCTGCATTTTCTTCCCCAGTAAATTGATCCACAACTAGCTTAAAATATTTAATGGCATTTCCCCAATCTTTTTTACTAACAAACCAAGTGCCAATATTATTATAACATGTTGCAATAGCAGAATGATTATTTTGTAGGCCTAAGGAGAGTACACCAACATGGTACCCACCTGAAGTATGAAAAGATACTCAAACAGGCGGGTATAATTTATCCGAGATTTCCAAATCTAAAAAAGGATAAAGACCATGTTGGCAGGTGATATTCTAACATACACAGATTTTTTACAAGACAGTAAAGAGCCGTTGAGGATTAGATTGGCGATGGTTAGGCGTTTTAAAGAGGTTGGCAATATCTCTTTAGTAGCTAAAGAGTTTCAAACGACACGGAGAACGGTTAGAAAGTGGATTACACGCTTTAGCGGAGCTATCTCTTCATTGCGTAATCTCTCCAAAGCGCCAAAGGCACCTAATCGCCAGATAGCATTAAATACCGAGAGGCTGCTTATAGAGTTTAAAAAGGAGCATCCTTCGCTAGGGTATGATTATATTCACCACTATCTGCTTGAGCACGGATGTAAAGAGATTCCTTCTAAAAGTACCTGTTATGCTTTGTGGCGCAAACACGGCTTAATTCCTAAACATAAACGAAAGCGTGAGAAGAAAAAAGATCTGCGCACTATCAAGTCCAGATACAAGCCCTTTGAAAAGATTCAGATCGATGTCAAAGAGCTTAAAGATATTCCAAACATTCTTGAACAATCTCTTGAATTGGGGATCAAACGGCAAAAAGATCTGCCGCTTAAATATGGACTTCCGATGTATCAGTATACGGCAAGAGATATAAAAACGGGAGCTCTGTTTGTATCTCTTGCCGTTGAGCACAACAGAGATACCGCCGCTATATTTGCCGATAGAGTGCTGACACACTTAGCCAATCACGGTATTACTCCGCGAGCAATTCAAACCGATAACGGTACGGAGTTTGTCAACACAAGGGACGCTACCGATGAGAGCCCGTGCTTCATCAAAGTCGTAACTCGCAATAAATTCACCGAGCATAGGCGTATACCACCTGGTGCTAAAACATGGCAAAGCGATATAGAAACCTCACATTGGATCATAGAAAGGGAGTTTTACGATATAGTCAAGGTAAAATCCACCGCTAACTTCATTAAACAGCTAAGAGTGTACTGACCCCTCCCTTTCTGCACACTTAAGCTGCTAAACGAAACGCTTCGTAAGGCGTTTTGTACTGCAGCGCCGAATGCCTTCGTTCCCGATTGTAAAAATCGATCCACCTGCTGATGATTTCATTTGCCTCCTTGATATTTTTGAAGTTGTGATGCCAGATGCATTCTTCTTTGATCGTTCGGAAAAACCTTTCGATCATGCCATTTTGCTCCGGCGTATAGGGTGTGATGAACTCCTGCTCGAATCGGTAGGCCTTGGCGGTCTTGGTAAATGTCAAGCGACAAATAAAAATGCACCAAAGCGACGAGTAAAAATGTACCACTTCGACACCTCTTTATCGTGAAGCCTGAAAATTGAGAACGCCGGCTTCCCTTTTTTGCTTTAGCCTGTAACTCTCTCCTCTGATTTGAATCAGATGCGAGTGGTGGATGAGCCGATCAAGTATGGCTGCTGTTAGTGCTTCGTTG
>JALSPX010000238.1 GCA_026985755.1 Sulfurovum sp.
ATCATATACTCTCCCCGAGACTGAAGCGATTGTAAGATAGAAATCAACTTCTCGATATTTTCTGTAATACTGTACTCCACCTTTGGTGGCACCTCAGGATATAGTGACCCCCAGAAAGACTGCACAGTGTATAATACATAAATCATAGGAGCAGATAATGGGAGAGATACAAACAGAGATCGTTATGGAAATTTTTCAAGGCAAGACTAGCGTATCGGAGGTTTCCCGCCAATACGATTTAACTCCGGCACAAATAGAGGAGTGGATGGAAGAAGCACGTAAAGGTATGGAGAACGATAATGCCCCCAATTTCCAAGACAACTTTTTGACCAAATTTATTTCCACCTCAATTATGCCGCTTTATCTATAAAATCAAGATAAACATTCATAGGCTTTTGATAGTTCAGTGATGAATGAAATCTCTTGAAATTGTATTTGTAAATATATTCTTTAATTCCCTTTTTTGGCTCCTTGATTGTTTGATAATCTGAAATGTATATATTGCTCTGTTTTAATGTTCTGAAGAATCTTTCAATGATAATATTATCAATTGTTCTTCCTTTACCATTCATTGAGATTTGAATATAGTGATTTTTTAGTATCTGAGTATGCTTATAACTTGTATCTTGTCCTCCTTCCTTCGTGCGGGGTTGTCGCTTCGCTCGGACGACTGCCTTGGTCAGAGTTAAATATCTCTGGTGTAGGATATTTCTTTAGTGCCATCCTTAGGACATCTGTTGCTAGAGTAGCATCCATTGTATTAGAAAGTTTGTATGCAAGGAGTGCTCTAGTGTTCCAGTCTATGATAGCTGCTAAATACATAAATCCTCCATTCATTCTGATATAGGTTATATCACCACTCCAAACCTTATTTGGTTTATCTACTTTGACAGCCCTTGTCTTTTGTCCAGTTTTATACCAATACTTTTTGAGTAGGTATGGATAGATATGGCGCTTGTTGTTTTTTAGGCTAGTGTTTTTCTTTTTGTATTGATATAATGCTTGTATCCCTATCATTCTCATATACTTAAGCACTCTGTTGCGATCTATAGCGTATCCATTCTCAAGGAGTTGTCGATGTATCATCCTGTAGCCATATTCAGGATTATCTGTATAAATTTTATCGATCTGATTGAGTATTTTTAGATTAGTGTTACTAAAAGGTATTGGTTTATAATAGAGAGTAGTTCTATTAATCCCTAAAAGCTTTGCCTGTCTTGTCTTTGAGAGTATTGTGAGCTTGGAGTCGACAAGACTTTGTCTTTTAGATAAGTCCAAGCTCTTTAGCTTTTCCACTGCCCAATCCCTCTCTACTGTGGTTTTGCCAAGTGCTTTTGCAAGTGCATCATTTTCCTCTTTGAGCTTTTGAATCTTTTCTTTATTTTCTTTTGCATTATTGTCTGATTCAAATGCTTTACTTGCATTTGTTAAAAACTCTTTTTTCCAATTACCTATGGTCTTTGGTGTTACCTTGTATTGTGTAGCCAACTCTCTTAAGGTTTTCTCCTCTTTGAGTAGTTCTAAAACTACTTTTGCTTTTTGTTCCGGGTTATAGGTTTGACCTTTTCTTCTTGCCATAATTTTCTCCTAACATTGTGCTATATTATAGCTAATTTAGGAAATAGATCTTTATAAAAAGTTGTCTTGGTTTTTAGGGGCATTATCCATTTTGTCACTAAACGTAATTTCATTCAGGTATTCCATCCCATATTTCAATATCATCAATCCATTGATGTTTTGGGTTTGCATCACCGTAAATTTGATT
>JALSPX010000239.1 GCA_026985755.1 Sulfurovum sp.
GCTTTATGTTGATTTGCTTTATGTTCAAAATGCCACTCTTCTTCTGTTTGAGCTCCATATGTTACTGGATTTTTTGTATCAAGCATAGGATTTAACGCTTTATATTCACCTATAAAATTATATGCATCTTCATCTTGAAGTGGCTCTACAACCTGAGCAGTGTGTGATACTAAAAATCCATCTTGATTTGTTGTAACAGGAAGTCTAACTCTTTCATCTTCAGCAATTTTGAATGCACATAAAGTCATATCATATGCTTCTTGTGGATTGTTTGCAATTAAATGAATCCAACCAGCATCTCTTCCTAAATATAAATCGCTATGGTCTCCGTGAATATTTAGTGGAGATGCAAGGGCTCTATTTACAACAGTCATAACAATTGGAAGTCTCATACCACTTGCTTGATATAAAACTTCCACCATTAATGCATAACCTTGAGATGATGTTGCTGTTGCAACTCTTCCACCGGCTGCTGCTGCACCTACGCAGGCACTCATAGCTGAATGTTCACTTTCAACCATAACAAATTCACCATCTACATATCCGTCAGCTAAAAACTGAGCATAATTTTGAACAATTGGTGTTGATGGAGTAATAGGATAAGCAGCTACTACATCTACCTGTGCTTGACGAAGTGCATGAGAAGCTGCCATATTACCATCCCAAACTTCCTTTTGTTTTAATTCATATCTTTCTGCCATTATCTATCCTTTATTTATCTTTTTTAGGCCAATTGTTTAAAGCCTCTTCATTATCCATATGTTCAGGGAACATTAAAAGTGATTTTATAGGTGTTGGACATACTTCTACACAAACACCACATCCTTTACATAAATTATAATTAATACCTACAATTTTAGCTTGTTTTTTTCCTCTTTTGTTTTCAACTTCTTCTACAATAAAACAGCTATCAGGACAGCTTACCCAACAAAAATCACAATCAATACACAAATCTCTATTAAATACAGGTTTTTCAACTCTCCAATCAGCCACTTGATAATTGTAAGAATTAAATTTACTTCTAACTTTTTTTTCTGGATCTTCAAATGATGGTAAAACTGCACCAAATTGAATTTTATCCCAAGTTGTCATCATTTCTTTTGGTGTTGCCATAATTTCTCCTTATTTTACTTCTTCATAAGCACGTTTAATAGCTCTTATATTACCGTCTATTATTTTTTGAGGGAATTTTGAAAGTATATCAGTAATTGAATTTAAAAATTCTTCAAAAGGTAAAATTTCAGAAACTTTAACAAATGCGCCAAGCATTGGTGTATTTGGAATAGCTCTACCTATTTCTTCTTGTGAAATTTTTATTGCATCAACAATATACAATTTTTTACCCTCTAAATGTTTAGCAACTTTTAATAATTCATCTTTACTTAAATGAGTCGTTACAATAAATATAGTATCGTCTTTTGTATTATCTACAATTTCTTCACTTAATACTAAAGACGGGTCAATAACTAATACATAATCCGGTGTCATCCATTTAGAATGATCAAGTATTGGACTATCATCAATCTTATCATATGCCGTCATTGGTGCACCTCTTTTCTCTGCACCATATACTGAATATGCTTGAACATATTTACCTGTTCTTGCCATTACATCTGCTAAAGCTTTTGCGCCTGTTACTGCACCTTGTCCTGCGCGTGAGTGCCATCTTATTTGTAACATATTTATCCTTTTTTTACATATTTTATCGTAATTTTACTAAATGTAGTATTAATATAGCATAAAATTAATCCGAATT
>JALSPX010000240.1 GCA_026985755.1 Sulfurovum sp.
ATTTTACCTGTATAACCAAAGTTTTCGAAATCCTTAGGTACCCCTTTTAAAAAACCACCATCTTTACCCGAAATACCTATCGCCTTGCTACCATGGTTATCCAACAAAGAGACTATCTCTTTATTGATTTCTCCAGAGAGTACCATCTCTACTATTCGCATCACCTCTTTTGTGGTGACACGTTGTCCATCCACAAATTGTGTATCTACTCCTAGTTGTGTAAGCATATCAGTAATACTCTTTCCTCCTCCATGCACCACAATAGGTTTCATCCCCACAAGATGTAAAAGTACAATATCCTGGGCGAATTGTTCTTTCAAGTTATCAGAAGTTTGGGCAGAACCACCATATTTTATCACGATTTTTTCATTGGCAAAACGTTTTATATAGGGTAATGCCTCTAATAATGTTTTGACGACTGCTAAATTATCACGCACGCTTATATCCTTCAATGTACTTATCTATTTGTGTATATATCTCTTTTGCAATCTCTAATTCTAACTTCATTTCTGAAATAGGCAACTTAAAACCTTGCATTTTTACCTTATCCTTTGAGGTACATAACAAAGAGCGTGCTTGGTGTGTTTTTAATAAATTTGCTAATGTATTTTCATCAAAATAGGCATGATCATCATAATATACTTTATGTACGATATTTTCATGAGGAAGAAAATCCTCTAATCGTTTGGGATTTGAAATTGCTGTCACTAACACCATTTGACTAGTTTTATGTTCGATAGATACTTTTCTGTGAAAATCCCTCTTTTCTTTCACAACAATATCTGCATATTTTCGTGTAGAGATAAATTCTCTATGTGGTCCAGAGGGAAATGTGTAGTAATTTAAAATTTTATCAGGTTCTAATAGAATATCAAATTTTTGAATACTGACGTTACTAAAAGCATCATCTAAAATAATCATCTCTGCTCCCATAGTCTTCGCTTTTAGTATAGCTTTGTGCCTATCTTCACTGACTATGACAGAGGCATTGGCTAAGGCTTGTGCCATAAGCATTGCCTCGTCTCCACTAGCATAGACATCCGTCACTATTTCGCCCCACCTGCTCACTTC
The DNA here is from genome assembly GCA_026985755.1 of Sulfurovum sp. Classification (GTDB taxonomy): domain Bacteria; phylum Campylobacterota; class Campylobacteria; order Campylobacterales; family Sulfurovaceae; genus Sulfurovum. The sequence goes on from JALSPX010000240.1 coordinate 1,072, forward strand.
AACCAATCCACTACTTTGACGCCCATACCCTCGTGATATTACCACAACATTTTTATATCTTGAAGCCACGGCAATCACAAAAGGTGTCTTCCCCGAACCTCCAACAATAAGATTTCCTACAGAGATAATAGGTAATCCATAAGAGATATTTTTGGTTATTTTTCGACGTATACTCATCATGATACCATAGACAAGAGAGAGAGGTAATAGCAATACTATAATAGGATAATGATACCATTTAGGGGAAAAAAACATCTTTTCGATTAGATGCCTCATCTACACTCCTTTGCTCCAAGTTTCAGTATCTCATTGCATGCAAACCCTGCTTCTTTTCGTGCTTCTACATTTACATGAGGTCTATGTTTGTCCATGAGATTATACTTTTTTAAAATCTCGAAATAGACTGTTTCACTTTTCTTCTCTTGTCTACAAAGATATTTAAACCATTTATCACCTCTGAAGACATGCTCTATCTCCTCTTTATAAATAATATGAAGCATCTCGATAAGCTTAGCAACTGCTGGTATTTTACACTTATTTTCCAATTTTTTAATAATCTGAGGGCTAACATCAAGACCAGAAGCTTCAAAATAACGTGGTACAATTGCCATACGGTCCAAAATATTATCTGCTGTATTTTGTGCAGCGTCAAACAATCCAGAATGTACAGGAAAGTCTCCATATTTAAAGCCTAAATCTTCTAAAAGTGCATCCAACATTTTAAAATGTCGAATCTCATCACTTGCCACTTCTAACCAATCTAGTTTATACTCCATAGACATATCTGGGTAACGATAGACTGCATCTAATGCCAAATCAATCGCGGAAAACTCAATATGTGCAATAGCGTGTATCAAGGTTGCCAAACCCTCTGGAGTTTCAAAATCTTTTCTATGTGGCAAATGTTTAGGAGAGACTATAGTACATTTATCTACATAGGAAGGTTTTTCAAAACGTACTGGGATAAAATTTTGACAAGCACTAACCTCATTTTGGCTACAATACTCCAAACACTGAGCGGTTAATATCTCTTTGGCTGTAATGTCATCACTGATAATAGCTTGCTCTAACATTTGATAGATATTCATAAAGGAGATTATAACCGATGGAGATTAAAATACAACCAATGGGTGCTACACATACCAATTGCTATATTGTAACTATAGATAAAAAAGATATCATTATTGACCCAGGTATGGGTGCGGATGACTGGGTGCTAAATAATACAACAAATCCAGTAGCAATACTCAATACCCATGGACATTTTGACCATGTATGGTCAAATAAGTCACTCAAAGAAAAGTTTAAAATTCCTCTTTACTGTCCCAAAGAAGATGCATTTATGCTTCAAAAATGTCCTCTTGGTCAACCTACGCCGCCAAGTAAACCAGATTATGAAGTTTTAGGTGATGAGAGTATTACTATTGAGGGTATTCAAGTACGTTATAGACATTTTGCAGGACATACACCAGGGTGTAGTGTGATTCAAATCAAAGATGTTTGGTTTAGTGGTGATTTTTTATTTGAAGAGAGTATTGGCAGATGGGATTTTCCTTTCTCATCAGGGGAAGCAATGTTAAAAAGTCTAGAAAAAGCTATCACAATCAAAGAGGATTATACTCTCTACCCTGGGCATGGATTACCCACAACCCTAAAAGCTGAACAGAAAATAATGCCTTATTGGATAGAACAGGTAAAACAGACGATTTAGTCCAATAGATGCACACATAAATTCATCTAACTTTATAAATATCTCAATAAGAGAAGATTTTTAATACGAAAACTTATAGCCCCGTCTTCGTACCGTGTGTATGACTTGAAAGCCAAGAATACTTTTAAGTCGTTTACGAATCTGATTTATCGCTACTTCTACTGTATTATCACTTACATATTCAGGCTCTTCCCATAATGCATTTATAATTTCATCTTTGGAAAATACACGCTGTTTACGAAGTGCCAGATACGCTAATATATCAAAAGTTTTACCATTTAAAGAGACAATTTTTTCATCATATTCTATTTTCTTATTGGCAATATCAATGACAAGTTTTTCAATATTTACATGTGTACCAAAAAGATGTCTCATATTTGAAAGGACACGGGCAGCAATAAGATCAGGTGCCTCGCAATGATCTACTACTACATCATCAACACCTAATGAGAAAAAAGCATCTTGTTTTTCCGAATTCTCAGAGAGAATAATAATTTTTGTTTCACTTTTTTTCTTTTTTACATCATTGACATAACGTTCTAGCGAAAACTTAATCCCCTCATCCACAATAATAACAAGTTCATAGTGTCTAAAATCTGTAAAATTGGTTGCATCATATAGATTTTTTGCATTATCCACAATACATATAAAATAATTTTCTAACTCATTTTCTAACTCTTTAACATATTCATCGTTAAAGCCAACAGTTAATATTCTCATTCTTTTCCATTCAGTCAAAAGCCTTTAAACTTAAAGTTTTTCTGCTTTTTACATTTATTAGCGTATTTATAGCGAAATCAAGCTTATTTAAAAATAAAAGTAAGTGTATATATTTTGAAAGTATAGTAAATTATTGTCAAAACCATTAAAGCACACTATAATAGTTTCATTGCTTTAATGTAGACTCTCTTAGGTGCAGGGTATCCTTCTACAGTTTTTGTCTTATCGTTAGGATCTAAAAAGTCTTCAAGACTTTGTGTATCTATCCATTTTGTTTTTCTTTGTTCATGATGCTTTGTTACCATAGTTTCCAATACTTCTACACTTTCAAACCCTGCTCTTTTACACCAATTGATTAAAGCAGGTATAGTAGGTATAAAATAGATATTGGGTATTTTTGAATATCTCTCTTTAGGGGTTAAGCAGATTTCATCTTCTCCATCTATCATAAAAGTATCCAAGATAAGCTCCCCTCCTTTATGTAAACCTTTACATAGAGATTTAAGCATTGCTACAGGATCAGAACGATGATAGAGTACCCCAAGACAAAAGAGTACATCAAACTTGTGCTCATAAAATTCAACATGCTCTACACCTAAAAGTTCATAGATAATCTCTGATTTCACAAAATGGTTGATATACTGAAATTGCGAATAATAAATAGCGGAAGGATCAAATCCTATAAGCTTTTTAGGGTTATGTGAGAGCATGCGAAAAAGATAATATCCGTTATTGCATCCAATATCACCTACAATTTTATCTTTGAGATTAAAATGAGGCTCTAAAAGATTATATTTAATATGACTTTGCCACTCTGAATCAATAAACATCTCATTGATTTGAAAGGGTCCCTTACGCCAAGGCTTCATCAAAAGAGCCGCTTGTTCTATCTCTTCTGTCTGATTGATTGTAAGATTGGGGATTTTAATTTCAACCTTATCTCCTAAGCTTATAGTCACCTCATCATAACTAGGTAAAGCTTTAATTGCTTCTTGATATGGTGCTATATTTTTCCATGTGAGCCATTTTTTTCGCTCTTGGCGTAATAGATCTAAATCCATCTATTTTTTGATGGTTACTTTTTTCATCGTCTGCGGAAATAGTGGTTTATCTGCCCTACCAACTGTCACATTTTCAATTTTTTTCACAACGTCTTGCCCTTTAATTACTTCACCAAAAATAGTATATCCACCATTAAGGTGTGGTGTAGGTACGGTTGTGATAAAAAACTGACTTCCATTGGTATTGGGACCGTGGTTTGCCATGGCAAGTAAAAATGGTTTATCAAATACAAGATTAGGTGAATTTTCATTTTTAAACTCTTTGCCCCAAATCGATGCCCCACCCGTCCCTGTACCTGTAGGATCTCCACCTTGTATCATAAATCCTTTAATGACCCTATGAAAAATAATACCATCATAGTACCCTTTTTTCACAAGCCCTAAAAAGTTTTCTACAGCCAAAGGAGATTTTTTGGGATAGAGTTTAACTTCTATCTTTCCTACATTTGTTTCTATCACCACTATAGGAGATTTTACTGCTTCATCTTTTGCTACTTCTTTTTTTACTTCATTGGCATTCACGCTTACCGCAAAAACCAAAAAAGTCAATCCTATCAATAATTTTTTCATCTATATATCCTTTTCACATTTATCTATATGTAATTTTTTAAGTACTTTAGTAAGCAACTCCCCACCTTCTCTATGTATATCATCACGAAACTCTATGTATATGGCATGTAACTCTTTTCTATCATTAGAGATTTTTTCAAAGATAAAAGGTTTTAACCCTGTCTCTTTTTTGGCTTCTTCTATAGCATCAAGTATCTCTTGTTTAATCGCATCATTATGAGCAAACACAAGACTCAACCCTTGGTAACGCTCTTCCATTCTTATATGTGCTCTTATCTCGTCACATCTACTCATTTGTATCCTTTAAATTGGTAGGGTACCTCTAATATATAGGTGCTCTGTACTTTAAATTATAACGAGATTCACATTTATTTTGCATAACTTGTAGCTCTAAGTTCCCTAATTACATTTACCTTAATCTCCCCAGGGTACTGCACCTTATCTTGGATCTCTTTTGCTATCTCTTTACTTAGAAATACGGCTTCATTGTCTGACATCTTTTGGGCATTGACTATCACACGTATCTCACGTCCAGCATTAATCGCATACGCATTAAGCACATAAGGCTTAGACGTTGCAATCTCTTCTACTTCTTTCACTCGTTTGGTAAAACTCTCTTGTACTTCTCTTCTGGCTCCTGGGCGTGCTGCAGAGAGTTTATCTGCAGCACATACTGCAGCACTTTCAACAGAGTCTGGCTCTTCATGTCCATGATGTGCATATATCGCATTGATAACCGAAGGGTGTTCTCCGTGTCTGCGACATAAATCTGCACCGATATCTACATGAGACCCACCCAAGTCTTGTGTAAGTGCCTTACCTATGTCATGCAATAGCCCTGCTCTTAACGCTAATTTCTCGTCTCCTCCCATTTCTGCGGCCATCACACGTGCAAGTTTTGCAACCTCCAATGTATGGGCTAAAGCATTTTGACCATAAGAGGCACGGTATTTCATGCGTCCCAGCAAACGAACCAACTCTTCATGCATAGGGAAAAGCCCTAAATCTATAAGAATATTTTCACCCTCTTCATAAGTCTTTTGTTCAAATTCTGCTTCTACTTTTTCATGTACCTCTTCTATGCGTCCAGGGTGTATTCTCCCATCTTCGACAAGTATCTCTAGTACTCTTGTCGCAATGGCTCGTCTATATAGGTTGAAAGAACTCACCAATATAACACCTGGCGTTTCATCAATAACAATATCCACACCTAAAAGCATCTCAAGTGTTTTAATGTTTCGACCCTCTTTACCTATAATACGCCCTTTATGTTCATCACTCGGTAAAGTAACAAGGTTAATCAATCGTTCACCTGCAAACTCACCTGCATAACGCGTAGTAGCTTGGGCTAAAATATAGTTGGCTTTTTTCTCACCTTCAAGTTTAGCTTCCTTCTCATATTTACGTACAATAGCCGCTACCTCTGCTCTTGATTGCTCTTCTACTTTTTTCAAAATATATGCTTTTGCTTCTTCTTTTGTGAAGGATACCACATTTTGCATCTTATGTATTGCCTCTTGAATATCCGCTTTTTTTTGCATTTCAAGTTTTTCTAAGTACACCTCTTTAGCCAATATATTCTGCTCCATAAGGTGCCATTTTTCTTCTATACGTTCCAGCTCTTTTTGCTTACTAATCAAGTCTCGTTCTCGTGTATCCACATCTGATATACGCTTATGATACTCTGCTTCTAGTACTATCTCTTTCTCTTTAGCATTCACTTGAGCCTCTTTGAGTAACAATTCGGCTTCATTTTCAATGACTTTTGCTTTTGCCTTTGCTTCATACTCAAAATGCTTAAACTTGTTTTTACCTACAGTCCTACACCATAACATAGTGGCAAATGCCCCTAACAGTACAGCGATGACACTAACACCAACTATCTCCCACATTCCCTGTCCTTCATCAATATTTAAGGCACAACAATCATATCTGCTTCTACATCATAGTGATCTGTAACGACCCTATGTGTATAACACAATTTTCGTGCAACAAAAATAATTTTCTTTATATTTTTTCTCTCTTTTTCAAAAAACCTGTCATACATACCTTTCCCAAATCCTACACGTCTTAATGTAGCATCTACTCCCACAATAGGTACAATCGCTAAATCTATAGTTCGACTTTTATATTTTTTTGAATTATTTGGCTCTTGTATGCCAAACTGTTTTTTATACAATGGTAGCCTGTATTTTACCAACCTAAAACTTTTACCTTCCATAAAGGGGGTGTAGACTTGCCTCTTTTCTTTACGTAATTGTTTAATAAGCGGGAACAAGTTTACTTCACTTTTCATTGGAATATACAGCATAATAGAGTGAATATTCTCTTTTTTAATATACTGGTACAAAGTTGACACAATACGTTTGTCTTTAATATAAGCATGTTTTATCTCATTTGAAAGTACTGTAAGACTCTGTTGTCTAAAACTTTTTTTATTTACCATCATGATATCCCTAAGTGCCCTTTAGCTATAATAAAGGGCATCTCTAACAATAGGTAATACCTACAATGGGTTTTGCAAATGTAAGATTGTGCAAAAGATTTATAAGTCCTAGCCGTAGCTAAGACGCAGTAAATATTTTGTGCAAGATTGCGTTTGCAAAGCCCACCCTTTGGGCATCACTAGCTTTCGCCTATGCGTTGTTACACTTTCTCACCTTAGCTACGGCTAGGGTTTCGAAAGAGTGCCTAGCCTAGACG
>JALSPX010000241.1 GCA_026985755.1 Sulfurovum sp.
GGTATAGTCTCCAAAATATTTACTACCAACCACGCCTATAGTATCAAATCGGATAAAGATCTAGAAGTGATGGTGCATATAGGACTAGAAACTGTTGCCCTAGAGGGCAGAGGATTTACCCGTATTGCCCAAGAGGGACAAAGCGTCAAAGCGGGTGATGTCATTATCAAGGTAGATTTAGCTTATATTCGTGAACATGCAAAAGATATCGTGACACCCATTATCATCTCTGAAGAGAGCGATGTTAAAGAGATAGAGACAAAAACAGGCAGTGTTAAGAACCAAGATAAAATTATGGAGATACGATAATGCCTCAAAGTGATAATATCTATTATTATATTATTTATGCAATCATTTTGGTGATATTTTTTATGGTTTTGAAGTCTCCTAAAAAGAAATAAATATATTTTTTATATCATGCAGCTAAAGAGAAAAGGTATGCAATGTGTGAGAGGTAATACTTTTTTAATGCTACTTTTGTATACTATGGGTTATGATGAAAATACTATTACTTGAAGATGACCGGATATTGAGTGAAAGCCTAAAAGAATTTTTAGAGCTCGAAGGATATGGTGTAGATGTTGCATACAGAGGAGCAGAGGTTTTTGATTTAACCTTTTCTGGTACATATGATCTCTATATATTAGATATCAATGTGCCAGATGTTGATGGTTTTGATGTGTTGTCTGCACTAAAAGAATCAGGTGATGAGACACCTGCTATTTATATTACTGCATTGACAGATATTAACTCTATAGCAAGAGGATTTGAAATAGGAGCAGATGATTATATTAAAAAGCCTTTTGATCCTGAAGAGCTAGTGGTGCGGATAAAAAATAAGTATGTCCATACAAAATTCATACGTATAGGAGATCTTGTATATAATCCTATGACAGAAGTTTTACAAAGAGATGGACAGACAATTGGGCTAGGAGAAATTCAACAAAAGTTATTTCATGAATTGGCTACAAAGCATGATCAAATTGTAGAAAGTTATGTACTTATGGAGATGCTTGGACAGAAAAATCTTAATGCTTTACGTGTAAATATAGCCAAATTAAAATATAAATTGGGGATAGAAATCAAAAATGTACGGTCTCAGGGGTATATGATTGAAAGCGTATGAAATTGAGTCCTTTGTAAAAAGTTTTTTAATCTTTTTTATTTTATTAGAGGTATTGTTGGCGATAAATTTTTGGAATGAGTATCAGGTACAAAAAATTGAAATTGAAGATAAAATTCATATTGAGATGAAATTATGTGCTTTTACGATTCAATGTGAAGGGCTCACAACCGATTTTGTGGATAAAGCAAAAGATAAAGAAGAAAATATTCTCTATAAAGATGGAGACTTTTATGCCTACTTTAAAGTACCTACTTCTCAAAAATATCTTATGAAAGTCGTTTATCCTCAAAAAAAATACCTAAAAAATATAGCGAAGTTAGAAAAAAAGCTCTATAGAAAATTTTGGCTCTATTCTATTTTTGGGGCACTTGTATCCTTTTTGTTTTCTATCTATGCACTCTTGCCTCTTCAGCGTGCATTGAGACTCAATGAAGAGTTTGTTAAAGATATATTACATGATTTTAATACACCTATCTCTTCAATGCTAATTAACCTAAAGATTTTTAAAAGAGAAATTGGAGATAATTCAAAAATACAGAGGCTGGAGAACAATATACAAACCATTCTCTCTTTGCAAGATAATTTGCGTATTTTTATAAAAGGTATACCTACGCAATCTGAAACTTTTTCTCTTAAAAAATTGTTAGAGAGCAGAATAGATTATTTTAATGCACTCTATCCAGATGTTACCTATGCAATATCGATGGATGAGATCAATGTAAAAACAAATAAAGATGCTTTTACCCGTATATTGGATAATCTTTTATCCAATGCAGGGAAATACAATATAGCAAATGGTGAGGTGTCGATTGTATTCCAAGATAAAACTTTGGCTATTAATGACACAGGCAAAGGCATTAAAAAAATTGAAAAAGTATTTGATAGATACTATAAAGAGCAAGATAGAGGTATTGGTATAGGTTTGCATATTGTGAAAAAATTATGTGATGAATTGATGGTACCTATCCATATTCAAAGTAAAGAAAAAGTGGGTACCAGCATAGGATTAAATCTTATACATATTTTAGAGAGTTAATTCTCTTTTTGTTTTTCTTTCATTAGTAGCATGATACGTGCCTTATATTGAGGTTTTTTATTGACTTTATAGGCTGCTATTAATTCTTCTAATGTTCCCTCGTTCAAAAGTTTTTCTTCTTTTAGACGTTGTATTCTTAAAGTGAGGGTTGTATATTGACTATAAGAGAGTGCGTTTTTTGTTGTTTGGTTTGCAATGTATGCGGAAAGTTCATCTAATGATGCATTAGATAAATAATAATAATATGATTTTGTATTTGTATTTGTATTTGTATTTGTATTTGATGCAGAGATATTATTATCGAGTATTTTGGCACGTGGCATATCGCGTATAGGTTTTGTATTTTTCACTAGAGGTGTGATATGTGATGTTGTTTTGTTTAAGATGGGTTTTGTTTTTTTACGAGTCGGTTTGTTTCTCTTCTTGGTAGAGTTTTCTTCTTTTTTTACCTTATCTATATGAAGTTTTTCACCAATCATTTCTAATTGATGTATTTTTGATTTTGATTGTGTGTGTTTTTTATAATAGCTATAATAATATCGGATAAGTGATTTTGGAAGATTGGTCTGAATGTGCTTAACATAGTCCGGATTGTAGGTTTTGATAGCTTTTTTATAGCGTGCTTGCAGACGGCTATAATCTTTTACTTCAACAAGAAGGGTTTTAACACCTTTGTAACGTTTATGAGAGACTGAGGTAATATATCCAACATCTGCAACACTTTTAATAGGCCTATAGCCTTTTAATGCAAAGCTTTTAAGTACTTCTTCCTGTGAATATGTTTTTTGGGTACGTATAATATAGGGTTTTTGCTCAGGTTGAGACATATCGTAGAGTATATATCGGTCTTTATAATGCAAAAGAATTCCTAGATGATTTTTTTGAGGGTTATGTAGGAAAATATATTTTTTATTTTCTATCTCCTGGAGATCCATTCTAGCAAAATATGCTCTATGGTGTTTAAAATAGGGAGCATATTTGACGACTGTGACTTGATTAATCTCGGCAGTTAAAAAAGGTCTATTGTAGTTACACCCATGAAACAACAGTACTAATAATAAAAGAAGAAACGTTTTTAACATGATTAGTCTACCCTAGTTTTTTAAAATTATAGTATAGCCATAATCTATTAATGTATGGCTAATGAATCAAAGTATTATTGCATTAAATATGATTTAATCTGTTCAGAAATTTGTTCTGCTTTGGTACCTAAAATGATTTGAATTGTATGCTTATCGGGTCGTATGACGCCTTTAGCACCAAGGTGTAAAAAATCTACATCTTTTAGTTGGTCACTTCGTTTGACTTTCATACGAAGTCTAGTGATACATGCATCGGTTTCGATAATGTTTTCTTCTCCTCCCAGCGCTTTTATAAACGCTTCAATATCACTATTTTCAGTGTGACCTTTAAGATTTTTATCTTCATTATCAAAAATTTTTAGTTTAAATAGCTTGATGATGTAGTAGCTAACAAGAAAATAGACAAGTCCAAAAAAGAGACCTAAAGGAATGAGTAATTCAGGGTTGGTAGCAAGCTTGTAATTGATAAGATAATCAATAAGTCCAGCCGAAAATCCAAAACCTGCGTGGATATTTAACATTTGAGCTGCTGCCAAAGCTAGACCTGTTAAAAGGGCATGAACTAAAAAGAGTAAGGGAGCAACAAATAAGAATAAAAACTCTAATGGTTCTGTAATACCTGTCAGAAAAGAAGTAAAGGCAACGCCTGTCAGTATGGCACCCACACGTTTGCGTGAAGACTTGGGTGTGTTGAGGTAGATAGCATATGCCATCGCAGGCAGTCCAAACATCATTACCACATAAAAACCAGACATATATACGCCTGCAGTTTTGTCTCCTGCAAAGAAACGGTGCAAGTCACCATTGGCTATAACTTCCACACCATCTTTAAGATGTGTATATTCACCCAGTTGAAACCAAAATACGGAATTGAGGATGTGATGTAAGCCTAAGGGGATGAGTAGTCTATTTAGTACACCATAGATAAATGTGCCTATTTCACCCAGTCCTATGATAGCATTTGAAAAGGCATCTATGCCCGCTTGAGCAAAGTGCCAAAAATATCCTGCTGATACGCCCACAGCTATGGCAGCTATAGCAGTGATAATAGGCACGAATCTTTTACCCCCAAAAAATCCTAAAAATTCAGGGAGTTTAATCGTATGAAAACGGTTGTAGAGTGAGCCTGCCAGTACCCCCATGATAATACCTACAAAGACTCCCATATTGACATCTTTGTCAATACTGATGTAAACGGCTTTGGCAATGAGTACCCCTATAGCACCAGAGAGTGCTGCTGCTCCATCATTGTTTTTGGCAAGCCCATAGGCGATACCGATACCAAAGAGTAGGTCAAGATTTGAGAAGATAGCATCTCCTGCAGATTTCATAATAGTGGCTATTTGTCCATCGATAAATGGGATGTCTCCAAAGCCTAAACGAAGCAATAGTGCTGCTACGGGCAAAACGGCAATAGGCGTCATTAACGCTTTTCCTATTTTTTGAAATAAATTAAACATAACGTATGGTCTCCTTGGTTTGTGCTATACTTTTGGGGTTTACAGAAAGGGTGGTGAGTCCTAAATGAATGAGTTTCTCTATAGCCTCCGTATTGGAAGCTAGTTCTCCACAGATACTTACAGGCTTAGTGGCATGATTAAGTATATGCGTGATGGCATCAAAGACGACACTACTTGTTTCATCTATTTTCAGGCTCGGATGTGTTCTTTCTGTAGCAAATAAATACTGTGTTAAATCATTGGTACCGATAGAATAAAAATCAACTACTTTATTCAATGTCTGGAGTAAAAAAAGAACTGAGGGCACTTCTATCATAATACCAAACTCTATATGACTTATGTCGACATTGTGTTCTTGTGCTACTTCTTGGGCAAATATTTTTGCTTTATTAAACTCTTCTACTGTCGAGACCATAGGAAACATCACTTTTACTTTTCTACCCTGTGCAGCGATAAAAATAGCATGCAATTGCTCTGCAAGTATCTCAGGGTGTGTTCTAAAGAGACGTACACCACGTACACCCAAAAATGGGTTGTCTTCCAAAGGAATGTTGATGTAGGGTAGAGCTTTGTCTCCACCTACATCAAGTGTACGTACGGTGACATCCTCAAAGGTGTTAAAAATTTCTGTATAGGCTTTGGTTTGTGTCTCCAATGTAGGTTTTACAGACTTAAACAAAAACTCAGAACGTAAAAGCCCGATGCCTTCTGCCCCTTCTTCTTTGGCTACTTTGGCAGAAAGGACATCGCCCACATTGGCATAGACTTTGATGGTTTTGCCTTGTGTTGTCTGTGCAGACTCAAAACGTTTTGAGGCAGAGTGTGCTTTGTCTTTTTTATTTTGTTCTTGTGATACTTTTGCTTTTTGCATATCGTCACTGCTTGGGTGAAGTACCACGACCCCTGCGACACTATCTAAAATGATGTCTGAGCTTAGAGGTATCTGTGAAGTGTCTGCTATGAGTGAAGGGATGCCAGAAGCACGCAGTAGTATGGCAGTATGTGAGTTGATGGAAGTCTCTTTGAGTACCACACCTTGCACTTGTGTACTTGAAAGCAATGCTATCTCACTAGGGAGTAAATCATCTGCTAGAAGTATAAAGTTCTCTTCAGGGAAAAGTATTTTCACCTCTAACCCTAAAGCCGTTTTTACTTGTTGCAATACGTCTTGATAGTCTGTTATCTTGGCTGAAAGTGTTGTGCCTTGAAGTTTGCTAGATTCTTTTTCTATTAAAATTTCTAAATCCTCAAGAGAGTCACACTTTTCAGCCAAAGCAGAGAGTAGTTCTTTTTGTGCCAAATAGATGTCTGCGTTGTTACTCTCTTTTTGGGCACTGTACGTCTCTTCTAAAGTTTTTATGGTCTGTTGCATAGCATCTTTAAACGCAAGCGAGTTCTCATGCTGTAGTGTCTCAGTTTTATATACACTCGCAGGAGCGATAGCCACACCCTTGGTGATGATGTCTCCCTCTAAAGTTTCACCTTCATAGTGTGTATGTTCTTTTGTTATGGTGGTCACTTCCACATCATCTTGCATGAGCATTTCAAACAGTGTTTGTAGTGCAGTTAACGCTTTTTGTGCCTCTTTACCTCGAGTGGTAACTGTAAAGCTATCGTTCTTGTCTAAAGAGAGCGAAAGTAGGGCATTTACTTTTTTAGCATCTACCGTATTACCATCAAAAGAAGCTGTCACATCACAAGAAAATGACTTAGCCAAAGTAGTAAAACGTGCCACAGGTCTAAGGTGAAAGCCATTGGATGAGGTGACTTTGAGTTGTGTTGATAGTGGTTTGGAAAATAGGTTTTTTAAAAGTTTCATAACAAGGAGTATAACAAAACTTTGGTTACCTCGCACTTCTTCCTAAAAAAACACTCCCAAAGGTAAAGCAACCCTCTCATATGTTTCATCACCAAAAGATGTCACTTCATTGCCTCCGTACAATACGATACCCACAACTTTTTTAGTAGATTTCTTCTGAAAATCTACAATATGTTTAAATGCATCTTTTTTCACACTATGAGAAGACTTCACCTCTATAGCAAAAATGGTATCACCTTTTTCCAAGATGAAATCTATCTTTTTTTTGTCATTGGTTCTGTAGTGGTGACGTAATGAAAAAAATTAAAGGAGACATTGGATTTTATTCGCTGGAAGATTGGTGGATAGATGCTTTCAGTGAAGAAGAAAGGAAATATATATTATCTATCTATCGTCCTATGGGTGGGAATGATGAGTCTTTGATAGAAGGGGAACGAAAGAGGGAAAACTTTATAGTAGAACCACATAGCATAGTCCAATTCTTAGCTACATTGGCTTCATGGTTTCATAGAAAAGACGATAGACATATTGCACGTAAAATTTTAGACAAGGCATTAATTCTTGTAGATGAAAATACAAAGGTATTGGATCTTCATTTTATGTATCAACATATAATTCAGATATATTATAAAGATAGAAATGTTCCTGAGTATTTTGATAAGGCTATTTGGGCATGCAAAAAACAAATAGAACTCTCAAAAAAATCTGCAAATGAATTTATCAGAGATCCATATAATAAGGATGGTTCGTTGCCGCGCCATATTGGATATGAGCAGTTAGCCATAATATTGGAGAAAGAAAAAAAATATGATGAAGCCATTCGTCTTTGTGAACAGGCAAAAAACGAGGGATGGAATGGGGATTGGGATAAACGCATTGGAAGATGTAAAAAAAAGAAAGTAAATAGAGCATTTTAAAGAATGCCCATTATGTAAACCAGCAAATGCCGTGCTACTCGGACGTTTAAGTTTCGCAGCGTTTTTACGAAGCTTAAACGGTTTGAGAGAAGCCCTTGTTTACGGGGTTTGTGTGTTTAAGGTTGGTAATTTAGAAAAGTTTTCTTAAAGCATTTGACAAAAAATCTAACTCGTTTCCAGTCCTCTAGCGGGATGCATAACCTCATCCAACAAAAAGTAACAATTTACACACATAAATAATCTCGTACTGCTCCACCTCGGGAGAGGAGGAGCAAGAGGTGCTGGTAGCATTTGACAAACGGGACATTTTAAAGTATACTTTAAATAAAAAGTATACACATGACTCAGGCACAAAAAATAAGAAACAGAATACATACTTTACAATACAATCAAGAGTATAGTGCTGAAGTTTTTACTGATATTGCTAACCAAGAGACAATTAAAAAAACATTGCAACGGAGTCAAAATCTGATAGCAAAAACAAGCACAAAAAGGTTTTATAGATTATATCTTGATACAGATACTGATGTAAACCCTTATGCTGTGTTTGATAATCAAGAAAAAGTGAAATTTAACTCTAAATTATACACCTTTAATGCGTTTTGGCAAACATCCAAGCCAAGTATTCAGAAGGTCTCTTCGATTATACGAAATTATCTTGCAACGATGAACCCTAAAGATATACAAACTTTATGTAGCCAATTTGGGCGAAATAGGGTAAAAAGAGAACTTATACAAAAATACAAAGAAATGTATGCCCAAGGCTTTATCAATGTCAAAGGCTTAGAGATTGCGTTAGAAGGTAGATACGATAGAAATCCTGCCTTTAGAGAGTTGTTAGGTATGATTAATGACTGCTAAGGTTACGGAAGCACTAGAACGTATAAAGTCACTTGAAATCTTTAAGGACTCAGAACTATACTTCATAGGTGGGACTGCCTTATCCTATTATCTAGATCATAGAATATCAGAAGATATAGATATTATTTCGATAAAGCCTTTGCCTCATAAAAAAATCATTTCTATCATCACAAAGATAGGTGGAGAAAAATTGAGAGATGAGAATGCGGTTGCTTTACGCATGGCTGGCTTAGTTCCAGATGAATATATGCTTAAGTTCAATCTTGATGGGGTGAAGTTGGAATTTTTTAGAGCTTCTACACCTTTACAAACAAAGACACTTTTGGATGCACAAATGTCTAAGTATTTAGAAGCCAACTTGAGTATATTGGATGTTAAATCCATAGCAAAACTAAAAGTCATTGCGTTACTTTCAAGAAACAAATCGAGAGACCTTTTTGATTTTAAAGTAATCTTAGAAAAGGCTATCTTGAGCAAAGAAGAGATACTTGATATTACAGTGCAAACAAAACATAAGATTAGTACCTTTGAAAGTTTGTATGTGTTCATAACAAAAGTAGAAGAAGCAAAAGATGATGAAAAGGTATATCTCGATGAAAATAAACCTATTAATTTGGACTTTGATGAGATAAAGATAGAGGCACTTAAGGCACTAAAAAATATAATCGGATGAGATAAAATAATTGAAGCGTTTGTTTGATGAGATAGGATAGGTTATAACCTCTTCTCAAACCAAGATTTGCTATACTGATTTATAACCAAAACTAGGAACACCATTGAAACACCTTATTGACTTTATAGAAACAAAAGATGTGAGTAAGACATCTATATATGAACATTTAAAATGTACGGAAGAAGAGGCACAGTTGGTGCAGTATATCTGTCAACGATATGTTAAAGGATTAGAAGAGGTACCCGTTCTTGAGATGTTGCAAGATAATTTCCCTGATGAGAAATATACCTATCTTAAAAAACTTCCTTTAGTGAAAAACCTTTTAGATTTAGGATGGTTTATACAAATGAGTTTTGGACAGATTAAAGCACATGAAGCTTCACAGCTTGAGCTTCTTAGTACTTCTGTGACACCGAGTATAGCATTATTGAGATTGCTAGAAGAGGGATCTTTGGAAATATTCTTGCCTGAAGTTAAGCCGTACACTGACCATTTGGAATATTTGCAAGATCAATTCGATATGGTCTCTTTACTCCATAATATAGCAACGTTTAAACAAGGTTTTGCAGACAACTCTTTAAGTATTGGTCGTTTAAAAAATAAATTGACACTACTTACGACACGTATAGAAGAGCGTGTAAAAATGACAGAAACACCTATAGTAGTAGAGGAGTTTTTTAAAGAAAAAGCACTTGACGAAAAGGAAAAACGTATTTTTCTTGCACTTTTAAAAGAGGAATACTCAGGAGGGGAAGGTCAGTTTAGAGATATGAATACATTGATTGAACTTATCTCCTTTGATGAGTATGAAAAAATAAAAAACCGTGCCTTACTTGAAGAGGGTTCCAAACTTATTACTGAAGATATCATTGATTATGAAGAGATACTGAATATGTTTGGAGGAGTAAGCAGATCTTTTTATTTGCAAGAAGAGGTCATGCAACGTATTATTCACCCCAAAAAGAAGAAAAAAGTTGCCAAATTAAAATTAAATGAACTTGTAGAGGAACAAGAACTTTTTGAGTATCTTAAACCTACGACTTCATTGGATGATGTAGTCTTGCATCCTAAAACAAGGGAGACCTTAGACAATGTTGTCAAACAGGTTGACAAAGAAGTGTCTAAAAAATTACGTGCGTGGGGGATTAAGAGTAAACGTAAAGGCATAGATGCACGCATCATATTCTATGGTAGTGCAGGTACAGGAAAAACGATGACGGCTATTTCTTTAGCAAAAACACTTAAACGTCCTATATTGTCATTTGATTGTTCAAAAATATTGTCAATGTATGTTGGCGAGAGTGAAAAAAATGTACGAAAGATATTTGATGATTTTAAAGATTTAAGTAAAAAAGCCAAGGTGGATCCTATCTTGTTACTCAATGAGGCAGATCAGTTTTTAAGTGCTAGAAGTGAAGGGACAGGAAGTTCTGCGGACAAGATGCATAATCAAATGCAAAATATTTTTTTGGAACAGATTGAAAAGTTTGAGGGGATATTGATTGCAACCACCAATTTACTTGGCAATATAGATAAAGCATTTTCACGTCGCTTTAACCATAAAATAGAATTTAAAAAACCTGGACGCAAACAACGTCTAAGACTTTGGCAATTTATGTTACCTGAAAATGCAGACTATGATGAAAGTTTTGATATGAAAGAATTGGCAAAACATGAGCTCACTGGAGGGCAGATTAGTCTTATTATTAAAAATACAGCATATAAGGTTGCTGTGAGAGAGGAGTCTGTTTTTACCCATAATGATTTTCTTGAGGAGATAGAAAAAGAGTTAGGTTCTAGCTTTGAAGGGAGCAAAAGTATGGGTTTTAAAGTTTAACCCAAAATATGCATTAGAAATCATCCATCTTCTACAAAGCATTAGAACATGGGCATTCACAAAGAATCATCGATTAACCTTTGGGTTAAACTCAAATTCTTTGCAAACACCCATGCACTAAGTCTTTACAGAATTTGAAACGATTCTAATACATAATTTGGGTTTAAAATATAAGAAATTGGGTTATTTTTTAAGATAAAAGGATAAATTAGGTAACTTTTAAGCAATAGTTCTGCTATAATATGTGACTTAAAAATTAAAATTTCGAAAAGGGAAAGTATGAAAATAAAATATTCTAAACTACTTGTGGGTCTATTGTTACCACTAGCAACTATAGCTGTTACAGCGGAAGAGTTGCCACTCACACCACCAAATGCAAAGCCAGGTGAATGTTATGCAAGAGTGTTGACTCCTGCCAAATATGATAAAATAGAAGATAAGATTGTTGTAAAAGAGGCAACAGAAGAGATTACTATTGTGCCTGCACAATATGAAACAGTAGAACAAAAGGTTGAAGTGGTACCAGAGTTTAAAAAACTAAAACCTGTTCCTGCAAAGTATAAAGAAGTGGTTGAGACAGTAGAAGTCAAACCAGCATTGCGTGTTTGGAAAACAAGTTTGAAGAAAAAAGCACTGCCAGTAAGTCAAGCAATTCTTGATGCAGCAAAAGCACAAGGTGTTGATTTGGATAATGCAGCTGCGGGCACATGTTATAAAGAGTATTATCAACCTGCTCAATTTAAATCCGTTGAAGAAGATGTCATTGTTCAAGAAGAACATAATGAGACAAAAGTGATTCCTGCACAGTTCGATACAGTGGAGGAAAAAATTGAAATTATACCAGCATCTAAGCAAGTGGTCGAAATTCCTGCTGAGTATGAATATAAAGAAGAGAAAGTATTGGTAGAAGAGGCCAAAACAGTTTGGAAAAAAGGTCAAAATCCAGCACAGCAACTTTCTGGAGCTACTGGTGAGATTATGTGTCTTGTCAAAGTACCAGCAAAATATAAAACCATCAAAAAACTTGTAGTAAAAAGCCCAGCAAGAACGGAAGTACAAGATGTTCCAGCAGAAGTAAAAACATTAGCCGTTCAAAAATTGGTTGCTGAAGCTACTGTTGAACAAACAGTTGTACCAGCAGTACATAAAACAATCGAAAAAAAGGTACCAGACACAGCAGCTACATTCATGTGGACAGATGCAAATACTGGTGCGGATAAACCATGGAGATATACGGGTAACAAAATTTGTCTTGTAGAGATACCGGCAGAGACAAAAGATATAAAGAAGGTTGTACTTGAAACACCTGCGAGCATTGAAGAGGAAATTGTTCCTGCACAATATGAAGTAGTAAAAGTTGAAAAACTAGTGACACCTTCCAAAGAAGTTAGAACGCCAGTTGAAGCGGAATACAAAACAATTGAAAAGCTTAAAAAAGTGGCTGACTCAAGTATGGCATGGCAACGTATCTTATGTCAGACCAACATGACAAAAGATGTGATTTCTAAAATTCAAACTGCACTAAATGAAAAAGGATATAATGCCGGAAAACCAGATGGTGCCATGGGTCGTGGCACACGAAATGCTTTAGAAAAGTATCAAAAAGATAATGGTCTAGCAACGGGTGGTATTACCTATGAAACACTTAATAGTCTTGGTATTGAGTTATAAGATTTAGATAAACAATAAAAGCACTTCTTTTGTAAGAAGTGCTTCTTCTTACTCTATTTTATTAGAGTAATTCCAGTTTTTTCAAGCTCCATAATTCCTCCTTTTATATTTATTGGGGTAAAACCTGATGCTTTTAAAATGCGTGAAGCAGCGACTGATCTATTCCCACTTTTACAATAGACAAGTATTTTTTTATCTCTATCTTTTGAGAGCCTATGCATATTTTGACTAAGCACCTGAAGAGGGATGAGTTGAGCATTTTGAAGATGCCCACTTTGATATTCTGTTGGAGTACGTACATCCAATAGGGTGATATTAGTATCAGTTTTTAACAGACTTATTGCTTTTTTTGCGTCAATAGATTCAAAATTTGCGAATATCCAGCCTTTTGTATAAGCAAACCATAATAGCATACTTCCTATCGTTATCCAATAGAGTAAATTATTATATTTTTTCATATGTTTTTCCTTGAAATATTTTTATTAGTATACCTACTTTCTTATGTTTCGCATAGTTACACAGTGTATAGAGATTTAGTGAAAGAATAGCACATCCAAATGCTTTTAATTTAATTCAGATAGTATAAAAATAGAAACTTTGGAATTCTCTAATCATTATATTTGGCTAGTAGAGATAGAGAAGGAAATTGAAGAGGAAACTTTAAGGGATTAATATGACTCATGTACTTACAGAACATCCATATTTTGGTGTCTTTGTTTTGTTTGCGTTAACAGCAGTAGCGTTCCCCGCAACACTATGGGCTGCACGTTTTGTATCACGTAAGATGGCACGTCTAGACACAGAAAGACTTAAGCTAAGTATCTACGAATGTGGACCAGAGGTAACAAAACAACCTAACACTATTTCGGCACAGTTTTACTTGATAGCACTTTTGTTTATATTGTTCGATGTAGAGATTATCTTTATGTTCCCTTGGGCAATTGACTTTAAATTATTAGGTTGGTTTGGTTTTGCGGAAATGATACTATTTATATTACTACTTACGATTGGTTTCGTATATGCATGGAAAAAAGGAGCACTTGAATGGCACAGCATCAAGTAAATTATGCCAGCGCAGCTGGATTGCCGATAGCGTTAACTTCGGTAGATAAACTCGTAAACTGGGGGCGTTCAAATTCACTTTGGCCTCTTACTTATGGACTCGCATGTTGTGCGATTGAGATGATGGCATCGGGTGCATCACGGTATGACTTTGATAGGATGGGAACCATTTTTAGAGCCTCTCCAAGGCAAGCAGATGTGATGATACTTGCAGGAACACTCTCTAAAAAGCATGCAGAGTTTGCCAGACGTCTGTATGACCAAATGACAGAGCCTAAATGGGTGATTTCTATGGGGTCATGTGCCAATACAGGTGGGATGTTTAATACCTATGCAACAGTCCAAGGAGTAGATAGAATCATCCCTGTTGATATCTACTTACCAGGATGTGCACCACGTCCGGAAACACTTCAATATGCACTTATGATGCTACAAAAAAAGATACGTAAAGAGTCTGCAGATATGAAAAAAAATACAAAGCAAGACTTGACAACGCAAACAGGTAAAAAAAGGGCGAGGTTAATATAATGCGTAAATATGTTCCTAAAGACAATGTTCAAGCAAAGGCATACTATACAGATAGATTTCATGTCGTACCACGTGTACCAAGAGAGAAGGTAGAAGAGGGTTCTCATTTTGCAGAAGTGGTTAAAGCCATAGGTACAGACCTAAAAGAGAGTTATATTGAAATCAGCACATTGGTACTTCACATCAATCCTGAAGATAACTTCAAAGTGATAAAAACACTCAAAGAGCGCTGTGGTTATACACAATGTTCTGAGCAATCAGCAGTGGACTACCTAGCCAAAGAGAATGAATTTGAACTTTTTTGGCAACTTTTGAATGTAAAGGAAGCCAAAAGAGTCAGAGTGGTATGTCGTTTAGAAAAGGGTCTGGCGATTGAAAGCATCGAGCCATTGTTTAAATCTGCTAATTTTGCTGAACGTGAAATGTTTGATATGTTTGGTATTAAAGTAAACAATCACCCTTTCCTTAAACGTATTCTTATGCCAGATGACTGGGAAGGACATCCTTTACTTAAAACGTATCCATTATTTGGCGATGAGTTTGCTTCATGGTATGAAGTTGATAAAATCTTTGGCAAGGAGTATCGAGATATTATTGGACCAGAAAACAGAGATCCAGCAAAAATTGATATTGAAGATACAAAACGTTTCTCTCGTGTAGGCTATGAAGTTCCATTTGGTGCGGAGTATAACGGTGAAGAAGAGCAAGGGATAGAATACAGTGAAACAGCTCTCGTAAACTATAATAAAAAAGCGTCTAAAACATTAGACGAGAGAAGATAGGGGGAACGATGCAAGTAGCAAATAAATTATCACCATTTTTTGAAAACCTCAATTTTGAGCGTGATGACAATACGATGGTTATCAACTTCGGTCCTCAACACCCTTCGGCACACGGTCAATTAAGACTTGTGCTTGAACTTGATGGGGAGCAAGTAGTCAAAGCCTATCCGGATATTGGTTACTTGCACCGTGGTATTGAGAAGATGGCAGAGAATATGACATATAATGAGTTTTTACCTACTACGGACAGACTTGATTATATTGCGTCAACATCTAACAATTATGCCTATGCCTTGGCTGTTGAAAAACTTATAGGTATTGAAGCACCAAGGCGTGCACAAGTGATACGTACGATGCTTTTAGAGTTAAATCGTGTCATTTCACACCTTTTCTTTATTGCTACACATGCACTAGATGTTGGAGCGATGTCAGTCTTTTTGTACGCTTTCCGTGAGCGTGAATTTGCGATGGATCTTATGGAAGACTACTGTGGAGCGAGACTTACACATTCCGCAGTACGTATTGGTGGGGTACCACTAGATTTACCTGCAGGCTGGTTAGAAAACCTTGCCACATTTTGTGACAAAGTAGATTATGAAGTAGAGCATACGTATGAAGCCCTGCTAACAGAAAATCGTATTTGGAAAATGCGTCTGGAAGATGTAGGAGTGATTTCTGCAGAAGATGCATTAAATTGGGGCTGTACGGGTCCAATGCTTAGAGGTTCTGGTATTCCATATGATATTAGAAAAGAGGAGCCTTACGAACTTTACTCTGAATTAGACTTTGATGTTCCTGTGAGCGACAGATGCGACTCTTATGGACGTTATAAACTTTATATGGAAGAGATGAGACAATCTACACGTATCTTGAAACAACTTATCCCTATGTACAAAGAGAGTGAACCACAATTGATGGCACATGCGCCACAATATATCTCTGCACCAAAAGAGGAGATTATGACGCAAAACTATGCACTTATGCAGCACTTCGTACTCGTAACCCAAGGGATGAGACCACCACGTGGTGAAGTTTATGTGCCAACAGAGTCACCAAAAGGAGAACTTGGCTTTTATATTAAGTCTGAAGGTGAGCCTTATGCGTATAGACTTAAATGTAGAGCACCGAGTTTTTTCCATACTGGACTACTTCAAGAAATTCTTGTAGGGACATATATCGCAGATGTTGTAACAATTATAGGCTCAACAAACATCGTATTTGGAGAGGTGGACAGATAATGAAAAATTGTATAATTTTTAAAAGTAACCAGTTGCAAGAACTCTCTTTTGAAGAGTCGTTGATGGGCTTTGCTCAGAAAGGAACCTATTGATGAAACGGTATGATTTAAGACATTTACATGATGATTTTTATGACAGAATGGTTGAATTGATTGAGCAAGGTCTAAAAGTAGATGAAGTAGGAATTTTCCTTTTTGAAGTAGGTGATTTTTCTTCTATTCAGAAATCTGCTGATGTGATAAAAGAAGCAGGACATGATTTAATGAACTCTTTGAAATTCAATGAAGTAGACTGGACAGTGGTTGTAAAAAAAGTCAGTGACGAAGTACGAAAAGAGCGTGCAGAAGCTTTTGCTATTGCTAAAAAAGAGGCTCAAGAGAAAGCAGCACAAGCTGCCAAGCTTACAGAAGAAAAAGCTGCTGAAGAAGCGAAGGCTGAGTAGTGTCAGGTGTAGTATTTTCCACTTGGAGAGATGAGTTTATTGATAATCGCGATAAACCATACGACGAGTGGGTTGCAACGGGTTTTAAGCTACCTGAAACATATCATGGCGATACAAATTCAAAAGCATTTATAGGTTGGGATGGTGTAGCCATTTTCGATGAAGACATAGATGCGGTTGAGCTTGCTAATCAGTACGCCGCACAGTACCAAGAGTACTCTGAAGCATGTGGACGTTGTGCACCTGGTAGATGGGGTGGAAGAATCCTATATGATTTACTTGACAAAATTGCACGTGGTGAAGGGTCACATGATGACATCACACACTTAAAAGAGATAAGCCAGACAATGATGGTGACTTCTAAGTGTGAGATTGGCAAGACAGTACCAAAACCCATCTTGGATTTAATAGAGTATTACAAAGATCAGTTTGATACCTGTATCGATGCACAAATTCCATCTAAACATTATGGTGGTGATACCTCTTATATCGCCAAAGTAACAGCACCATGTACCGATATGTGTCCAGCACATGTGGATATACCGGCGTATATTGAGGGTGTTAGAGATATGGTATTTACCGAATCACTTGCCGCAACGAGACAAACCATGCCTCTGGCGCATACCTGTGGTCGTGTTTGTCCACATCCATGTGAAGATGCTTGTCGTCGAGCCAACTTGGATGAACCTATCTCTATTATGGAGCTTAAGCGTATTGGTGCAGACTATGAGACAGACCACGAAGTACCTTGGTTGCATCCTCGTGAACCAAAGCCACCTAGAAATGATGGTAAAAAAGTAGCGATTATTGGTGCAGGACCTGCTGGACTTACAGCTGCTTATTACTTGGCTTTAGAGGGTATCCAAGTAGATATTTTTGAAGAACTTCCCGTTAATGGTGGGGAGGTAGCCGTAGGTGTACCTGAGTATAGAATGCCTGTTGACAAGTACAATAAAGATATTGATTTTGTACTAGAGATGCCAACAGTAAGTATTACCAATAACCACAGAGTAGATGCCCAGCGTCTTAAAGAGATATATGCAAGGTATGATGCGACACTCTTGTCATTTGGTACACGATTATCTAAAAAGGTGCGTGCAAAAAACGAAAATCCAAATATGCAAGGATATTGGGGTGCTATCAGTATGCTAGATAAGGTAAACTTGTGGCACAAATATGGCATTGGTTCTCCTGCTTCAGAAGATCTTAAAGACAAAGTAGTTGTCTGTGTTGGGGGTGGATTTACCTCTATGGATGTGGTACGTTGTTCCATTCGTGAAGGAGCAAAAAAAGTCATTATGCTCTATAGACGTGATGAAAAAACAATTATTCGTAATACGACCTATGAAGAGTATCATGAAGCGGTTGAAGAGGGTGTTGAATTTATCTTCCACTCTGCGATTGAAGAGATTTTTGATGATGGCGAGAAGATTACCAAGCTTAAAGTCAATCGCTATGAACTTGTACCTGATCCAGATGGTGGAAGAGCACAATTGGTGAAAATAGAGGGTGCTGATTTTGAAATAGAGTGTGATTATCTTATACCTGCTGTTTCTCAAGCACTCGATACACAAATCTTGCCAGAAGAGTGGAATATAGAGATGACTTCATGGAACTCTATCTTGACCAATGGTAAAGATTATATGACATCCAAAGAGGGACTTTTTGCTGCAGGTGATTGTGAGTATGGTCCCATGACGATTGTCAATGCAGTAGGACAAGCACGACGTGCTGCATCAGTTATTAGCCGCTATATTTATGATGGTAAATGTACGTTACTAGATGATGAAATCATGGAAGACCACTTGGCAAAACTCAAAGTCTATGATAAGAATGAGAAAATCACAGGTTGGATGCCAGGTATTCCAAGGGCAGTGAGTCAAAAACTTGAAACCGATGAACGTAAAGACAATCAAAAAGAGGTCAATTTAGGCTTTACTGGTGAAGAGGCTATCTCTGAAGCAGAGAGATGTATGCGTTGTTATTATATCTCCATGGTAGCAGTATAATGGGAGGCGGTGCAGCATGAGTGTACATAATTCAATCCATACTGGAAAAGAGATTACGCTTACCATTGATGGTAAAGTATGCAAAAGTACTTTTGGTAAAACGATTCTGGATGTGGCACGTGAAAATGATATCTATATCCCAACCATGTGTTACCTTACAAAGGTGAAACCAATCGCCTCTTGCCGCATGTGTATTGTTGATGTTGAAGGTGTGGATGGTGCGATATTGTCGTGTCAAGAGAAGGCAACAGATGGTGTAGTGGTTACTACCAATAACAGTGAACTTTATACAGAACGTCAAAATATTATGAAACTTTATAACGTAAATCATCCTTTAGAGTGTGGGGTATGTGATCAAAGTGGTGAATGTGATTTGCAAAACAAAACGATGGAGTTTGATGTTTCAGATCAACCATTTACGACTAGGGAGCCACACAGACCTATAGAAAACTGGGGACATGTGAGTTATGATGCAGGGCTTTGTATTATGTGTGAAAAATGTGTAAGGGTTTCTACTGAAATTACAGGAGATGAAGCGTTGCAGTTGCATTTTGGTGGTTACTCTTCTACGATACTCAATGTGAAGCAAGACAAAAACTATGCCTCATTGGGAGAAGCTGCAGCAGTATGTCCTGTGGGTGCATTGGTCGATACCCATTTTAAATATACAGCCAATGCATGGGAGCTTGAAAAAATCCCATCGGCTTGTCCACATTGTGGTTCAGGATGTCAGATGACTTATGAAGTACGTCATGACAAAATTTATCGTATGAGCAATGAAGCCGAATTTACCTCACTTTGTGGAGCAGGTAGATATGGTTATGATTATGCCAATAAAAATGTGACCAAAGATGCAAAAGCATTTGAGAAGGCTGTGGAAGCAGTCAAAAATGCAGGCACTATTCTGTTTGCACCTCAGATTTCTAATGAGGAAGCATTCATTTTACAAAAGATAAAAGAAAAGACAGGTGTAAAATTGGTTTGTTCAGAAGCAGGAGCATATCAGAAATTTATGCAAGCCTATGCTTCTGTAACAGGTAGTCAACTCTTTGGTGGCACATTAAAAGGCATTTCAGACTCTACAGTGATTATTGTCTTAGGCACCCGTATCAATGACGATGCACCTATTGTGAAGTATCATATAAATATGGCATCAAAATGGAACAGAGCACGTGTGGCATATATGCATCCACTTAGAGATGCTGAAATGAATACTATCGTGACACAATTCATCAAATATGAGCCAGAAAGTGAAGAGTGTGTAGCTGCCTTGTTAGTAGAGATGTTATTACGTGATACAGAAGTACCTAAAGAGGTGAAAACATTTCTTAATACGTTAGATATTGCTAATCTTGGTGCAGTATCAAAAGTAGATGAAGAGGCGTTAGAAGAGCTTAGAAAATCGATGCTTAAAAAACGAGGCTTTTCTTTGGTTATAGGTGCTGATCTTTATGCACACCCAAGAGCCCAGCAGATCGCGAAAATCTTGGCACTGGTAGAAAAATATGCAGGCTTTAATGTAGTCTGCGTACCACCAGCAGGTAATGCTATGGGTGTTTCACTCATTTGTGAGCTTGATGATGAAGTAACGGGAAAAACAGTAGGGTACAATGTAAAAGCTGATTTTGTACTCTCTGCATTGGGTAATGGTGATTTGGATATGCCAGCACTCAATCAACAAGAGGGTACACTCACTACCAATGACAAACGTGTAGTGCCGATGAATGTGGCACAATCTTATGGTGGCTATGTGTTAAACGATATTGCCAATGCTTTAGGTTTAGATGCAGAGTATACAATAGAATACACCAAAGCCTTACCGAGTGAAAAAGGATTTAAATCTGTAGCGTTTGACACACTTTCAGACTACTTTGATACACTAGGTATTGAACATAGAGGGTACCTCTTGGAGGTTTGTGAAACAGCTGTAGAAGAGAAATTTGAGGCAGTAGCCAAGTTGGATAGTTTTGATGGAGCAGTCGTCTATATCTGTAATCCAAAAGAGCAGTTTTCTGCTTTTACACATCTATGTGAATTGCTCAAAGAAGAGGCATTTTTACTAGGTTCTTCAGAGTTTGCTACAGTCACAAAACTCAACGATGGTGAACGTGTATCTTTTATGATTGATGGTGTGATGTTTAAACGAGTGTTTAAGATTGATACATCTATGAAAGGAACCATTGCACTTAATCCTACATATGATATGGGCTTAAGTGCTCCTTTGGTATCCTCATATAGATTTAGCAGAGTAGAAATTCAAAAGATAGGAAGCTAATATGAGTGAAGTACAAACGGTAGATACTATGATTACTATCAAAATTGACGGCATTGAGTATAAGGCTAAAGAGGGTGAATATATTCTCAATGCTGCTCGTGCCAATGACATTTTCATCCCTGCGATATGTTATCTGACAAGATGTTCTCCAACTTTGGCATGTCGTATTTGTCTGGTAGAAGCAGATGGGAAGCAAGTCTATGCATGTAATGCCAAAGTGAAAGAAGGTATGGAAGTCACAATTGACACTCCAACGATTCTTGAAGAGCGTAGAGCCATTATGGAAGTTTATGACGTAAACCATCCACTGCAGTGTGGCGTTTGTGACAAGTCTGGTGAGTGTGAATTACAAAACTATACACTCGAATTAGGTATTGACTCACAGTCATATATGATTCCCGATACCAAACGTGAGACCACAAATTGGTCATCTGTATTGCATTACGATCCGGGTCTCTGTATTGTCTGTGAAAGATGTACGACGGTGTGTAAAGATATGATAGGAGATTCTGCGATTACCACAGTAAAACGTGGAGGTGCAGAATTGGACAAGGGATACAAAGAGAGTATGCCTAAAGATGCATATGCTATGTGGAACAAACTTCAAAAATCTGTGATTGCACCAAGTAACGGTACCGGTGAAACAAATTGTTCTGACTGTGGTGAGTGTATTGCTGTATGTCCAGTGGGTGCACTTGCATCACGAGACTTTGTCTATACTTCAAATGCATGGGATTTAAAACGTATACCAGCAGTGGCTGCACACAGTTCTGATGGTGCACAAATTTACTATGAAGTGAAACCAACATCTATTACAGATAGAACAGAAAAAATTTATCGTATTACCAATGAATGGAATTATGTCTCTTTAGACGGTTCTGCACGTTTTGCCTATGATTTCCAAAACACCACTGCTACCAAAGACAAAGCAGCGTTTGATGCTGCTATTGAGGCGTTTAAAAAAGCTGAGACTGTACGTTTTAATGCCATGATCACCAATGAAGAGGCAATGATGCTTCAAACATTAAAAGAGAAAATGGGATTCAAACTTTATAACCCTGAAGTCAAAGCATTCCAAACATTCCTAAATCATTATAAAGCAGCTTCTGGAAACAGTCTTTGGACAACAGATACAGATGCTATCATGAAAAAGTCTGATTTTGTTATCTCTATTGGTGCGGCACTTAGAAATGACTCTCCTGCAATGAAGTATGCCTTTAACAATGTACAAAAGATGAATAAAGGTGCAGGACTCTACTTCCACCCAGTAGGAGACACACTCATTCCTACCTTTGGTAAAACGGTAGAAGTTTTTACCCATAAAGTAGGACATGAGGAGTTGGCACTCTATTTGGTACTTGATTTGTTTGCCGATAAAGAGAAACTTCCCTCAAATGTAAAAGAATACATTGAGAGCTTTAAAAAGTCTGAGACCAAAACGATCACTGAAAAAGTTGAAAAAACCATCAAGGAGATGGTGCTTAATGAAGAGACGGGAGAAGAAGAGGAAGTCTCTAAAAAAGTCAAAGAAGAGGTAGAGAAAGAGATTACTGTTTCAACCAATGGGCTTGTTGATTTACTAGGAGGAGATTCTGCTACGTTTGAAGATACTTTTGCAAAAATGATGAAAAAGAAAGAAAATTTCTCAATGATGTTAGGGGAAGACCTTTACTACCACGAAAAAGCAGAAAATATTGCGAAACTTGTTGCATTGGTAGAAGCAACCTGTGATATAGATGTGGTGATGACGCCTCCTAAGTCTAATGCCTTAGGTGTGGCATTGATTTGTGAGCTTGATGATGCACAAAGTGGGTACACTATCGGGTACAATGAAAATGGAGACTTTAGACTCTCTGCCTTAGGTGATGGTGATTTAGATATGCCAGCGATGAACCAACAAGAAGGTACACTCTGTAATATAGGCAAACGTGTACTTCCTACGAATGCTGCTGTTGAATACGAGGGATATGAGCTTAATGATCTTATGAAAGTCTTAGTGGGTGCACCAGAGTTAACGATTGACTGGACACAAACACTTCCTACCAACAGAGGATTTAAAAGCATTGCCTTTGATGATTTACCAAATAGTTTTGATAATGATGGTACAGACAATCGTGGATATAGATTAGAAATATCCAATGTTGAGACAGAACTTCCTGAAATAAGTAAATGTGATGAAGATGCTGTACTTGAAGGTGACATCGCATATAGATGTAACCCAGCCAGACAGTTTAATGACTTTACAGATAAATCACATGAAATCTTTGAGGCATTTGCACTCTATGCAAGCACAGAAAAAGCAGCAAGTTTAGGGGAGAAAGTGGAAGTTGTTTTTGACAATGGGAGCATTACATTAGATGTGATTGCAGATGAAAAAATGACAGGTGATATTGTTAAAGTACCAGATTTTAAAGCAGCACAAGGTGTGTATGACCTCTTTGGTACGTCACGCTACAAAACAGTAACATTGAGAAAGGTGTAATATGGAAACAACACTCGCACAACATATTGTAACAGATTTGCCACAGGTCACGTGGATAGGAGTATTGATTAAAGCTATTCTTATCTTAGCGATTATTTCAGCCTTGGCTGGATTTGGTACATTTATAGAAAGAAAAGTACTTGCATTTATGCAAAGACGTCTTGGACCCATGCACGTAGGACCTTATGGGCTATTACAAATTGCAGCAGATGGGATTAAACTTTTTACCAAAGAAGATATTATTCCTCAAAATGCAAACAAGCTTATTTTTATGATTGCACCAGTGATTACAGCAGCTACAGCCTTTATTGCACTTGCCGCTGTGCCTGTGTTTCCTGATTTTACGATTCCTTCATGGATACCACTATTAGGAGATACTTTTGTACCTTCTATTGCATCTGATCTAAACATTGGTATTTTGTTTGTACTTGGTATGATGGCAGCAGGACTCTATGGTCCGCTTTTAGCAGGGATGTCACAAGCGAATAAATGGGGTATCATTGGAGCAGCAAGAACAGCAATCCAATTTTTATCTTATGAAGTAGTCACTGGGCTTTCAATCTTGGCACCTATTATGTTAGTAGGTTCACTCTCATTTGTTGATTTTAATGCCTATCAGGCTGAAGGTATAGGTTCATGGATGATTTGGCAACAGCCTGTTGCTTTTGTGCTTTTTCTTATCGCAGGATTTGCAGAGACAAACAGAACACCATTTGACTTACTAGAGCATGAAGCAGAAGTGGTTTCTGGATATGCCACAGAGTATTCAGGTATGAGATGGGGGATGTTTTTCATCGGTGAGTATGCCAATATGATAACGATTTCTGTGATTGCAGCGATTGTATTCTTGGGTGGATATGATGCAGCATCATCTATTGGTTGGTTGACGATTATGCTTAAAATAGCATTCTTCTTCTTCCTTATGTTATGGGTAAGGGCAGCGTGGCCACATGTAAGACCAGATCAATTGATGTGGTTGTGTTGGAAAGTATTGATGCCACTAGCAGTTGTAAATATTTTAATCACTGCATTAGTAATGATGGCGTAAGGAGTAGGTATGAGCTTAGAACAATTTAAAAACAGAAATATAGGCACACAAAACTATGTGGCACTTGATGTAGGAAAACCTCCTAAAAGTGGTTTGTGTCAATTTAAACAAGTGGTAAAGCGTACATTTAAGGGCGAACTTTTTGTCGGATTATGGGTGACTATGAAAGCGATGCTTAAAGCATTGTTTGGTGGGGATATGCATACGATTCAATATCCCTTTGAGAAGTTACCAATTTCGCCAAGATATAGAGCCATTCACGATATGCTAAGATTGCTTGAATCGGGTAACTATAGATGTATTGGATGTGGATTATGTGAAAAAATTTGTATCTCTAATTGTATCTCGATGGATACACGATATGACGAAAACCAACGTAAAGAGGTCAGTGAATATACAATTAATTTTGGGCGTTGTATTTTCTGTGGATATTGTGCTGAAGTATGTCCAGAACTTGCCATTGTGCATGGACCTCGTTATGAAAATGCTTCTGAACAACGTGCAGGTTATTCACTTTTTGAAGATATGTTAACACCTATCGATAAGCTTAACTTGCAACAAGAGTATGATGGATTTGGTGCAGTCTCTCCAAATGCGGATGAGAATATTAAAAAAACGCCATTAGCGTACTAAGGGAGCGTAATATGTATGAAATGATAGCCTTTTATCTATTTTCGGTTTTAACAATAGGACTTTTTTTAGTCACAGTAATGAGTAAAAATGTACTCTATGCTATGACATCATTGGCAGCAGGCATGGTACTGATTTCAGGATTTTTCTTTATCTTGGGTGCAGACTTCCTTGGTGTTGTGCAACTGATTGTCTATGTAGGAGCGATTATGGCACTCTATTCATTTGCTATGATGTTTTTTGACGCTACTAGAGATATAAAAGAGAAAAATACATCAAATGCCTTAGTTTTTTTACTTGGTGGACTCTCTGCTTTAGTGCTTGTACTTATGTTTGCTGCACCGATTCACTCAGAAGCTATTCAGGCACTTTATCCTATGCATGAAGGTGCTGGCAATGCTCAAGATGTAGGGATTGTACTGTTTACCAAATATCTTGTTCCTTTTGAAGTTGCAGCAGTGATGTTGCTTGTTGCAATGATTGCTGGGATTATTCTAGCAGGTAAAAAAATGGATATATCACTTACAGAAGATATATCTGCAGATGATGAAATTTTAGTAGTAAAGGATGAAAAATGATAGGTTTATCTCATTACCTTATAGTCTCAGCAATCATTTTTTCCATAGGACTAGTAGGGGTGCTCCGAAGAAGAAATCTATTGATGCTTTTCTTCGCAACAGAAGTGATGCTCAATGCAGTCAATATTGCATTTGCAGCTATTTCATACTACTATAATGATTTAACGGGTCAGATGTTTGCTTTTTTTATTATTGCAGTTGCCGCATCGGAAGTAGCAGTGGGTCTTGGTATTTTGATAGTTTTATACAAAAAATATGGTTCATTAGATTTAGATGACCTAGCAAATATGAGAGGTTAATCATGGAAAATTTAGTATATATAGCACTTTTTGCACCATTTGCAGGCTCATTGTTCGCAGCACTCTTTGGAATGAGTCAAAGGCAAATCTTTGTAGGTATTGTTGCCTCAGTATTGTTATTTGCCTCTTTTTTGGCTTCAGCTTTTTTAGCAGCACATCTCTATATGACAGGGGATGTCATTCATGTGACAATGATGGATTGGATAAATGCTGGAGATTTTAATGTAGCCTTTGGATTTGTCATTGATCAAATTTCAGTAACGATGATGACCGTGGTTACATTGGTTTCAACTGTAGTACATATTTATGCCATAGGTTATATGGATCACGACAAGAGTTTTAACAGATTCTTCTCTTATCTCTCAGCATTTGTGTTTTCTATGATGGTACTTGTGATGTCAGATAACTTTCTTGGACTCTTTATTGGTTGGGAAGGTGTTGGAGTTTGTTCGTGGTTGCTTGTAGGTTTTTGGTACCATAAGCCAGATCAAACAAGAGAAGAAAACCCTTCTATCTCTCCATCCTGGGCAGCAAATGAAGCTTTTATTATGAACCGTATTGCTGACCTTGGGATGCTTATTGGTATCTTTATTCTTTATTGGAACACAGGGTCATTACGATATGATGAAGTGTTTAAACAGCTTCCACATCTAAGTGAGACCGTTTTAGTGGGCGCAGCGATTGCACTCTTTATCGGTGCGATGGGTAAATCAGCACAGTTTCCACTTCATACATGGCTGACAGATGCGATGGAGGGTCCTACGCCTGTTTCTGCACTGATTCATGCAGCAACGATGGTAACAGCTGGGGTATTCTTGGTCATTCGTGCAAATCCACTTTATAGCATGGAAGCAGTCGAGGGCGTGAGTTTCTTTATTGCTTCTTTGGGTACTTTTGTAGCATTCTATGCAGCTTCAATGGCATTGGTAGAGCGTGACTTAAAAAGAATTATTGCTTACTCTACACTTTCACAGTTAGGGTATATGTTTGCTGCAGCGGGGCTAGGTGCGTATTGGATAGCACTTTTCCATCTTGCAGCACATGCATTCTTTAAAGCACTTCTCTTCCTTGGTGGGGGTAACGTGATGCATGCAATGCATGATGAACTTGATCTCTTTAAGATGGGAGCACTTAGAAAAAAAATGAGAGGTACTTGGATTTACATGACACTTGCTTCTGTTGCATTAGCAGGACTGCCACCGCTTGCAGGGTTTTGGTCAAAAGATGCCATTATCGAAACAGCGTTTAATGAACATACCTACTTCTTATGGATGATGTTAGTGATTACGGCAGGTATGACAGCATTTTATTCATTTAGACAAATCTTTTTAACATTCTATGGTGAAGATAGACACACCCCTTTAGGGTTCCATCCACATGAAATGTACAAGTTTGTGCTTATTGCTATGTCACCATTGGCGGTTTTAGCAACAATTACTGGTTGGTTTATGGGTGAGTATAAAGCGTTTATTTACAAAATTGGTGAGAGTGTACAGTACGAAATGAGTGAACATACACATCACTTGGCAACTTACTTGGGATTGATTGTTATTTTCTTTGCGGTTTC
>JALSPX010000242.1 GCA_026985755.1 Sulfurovum sp.
TCTAAGCTCAACGCCGGGTCTCAGGGCATGAAAGGGGGTAGTTTCATTCCTGTATTTTTACTAGGGATGGTGTCGGCACTCATACTCGGTGCCTGTGTCTCTCCTATACTTATCTCATTCCTTTCTATTGCCATTAAAAATTCAGATGCCACACTGGGTGCGTTGACGATGTTTGCTCTGGCATTAGGTATGGGTGTGCCACTCATTTTACTGGGTATCGGGGCAGGGTTTCTTGTGCCTAAGGCTGGGATGTGGATGGACAAGGTCAAGTACTTCTTTGGAACACTACTATTGGGTGTAGCCATAGAGATATTTTCTAACCTAGAGCTGGTCAATACACTCTTTTTATGGGGAGCGTATGCAGTGGGGATAGCCATTTATCTAGGTGCCACAAGACGGCTGAGTCTTAAAGCTACAGGATGGCAGACACTTCAAAAGGCAGTGGCGACACTGGCACTCATTTGGGGTACTGTCTTGCTAGTAGGTGCAGGGTATGGGGGCTTAGATATTTGGCACCCACTCCCTAAAACTGTGATTAATGTACTAGGTGGGAGTGGAGACAGTAAAGCCAATAGACTTTCTGGCGCCATGCCTTTTGAAGAGGTAAATAGTCTCACTGCATACGAAATAAAACGTCGTCAAGCGATGGACGAAAAGAAAAGTATGATTGTATTCTTTCATACCGATACCTGTCCTGTATGTAAACACCTGAGAGACACGACATTTAAAGACCCTAAAGTACAGCAAATACTTAGAGATAAATATGTAGCAGTGAGTGTAAATATTACGGATAAATCTGATAAAAAGATAGCTGTGCTTAAAAAGAAATTTCAAGTATTTGGACCTCCAGGATTTGTATTTTTAGACCCTGAAGGTGAAGTACTTGAAGATGAAAAGTTTTATGGCTATCAAGAACCAAGTGAGTTTTATGATACACTCGATTTGATAGCAGAGTAGAATGATTAGAAGGTAATTGAATGTAGGTCTAAAATATCATGATTGAGTAAACTTATTGTTGCATCTTTATGGATAATAAGTAAACTAATACCTAGATTTTCTTTCATGTTGTGTATCTCATCTAACGTGAGATTAAAACATGCTGTTGCATAGGCATCAAGTAGGTCTATGTTCCATCCATTTTGTAAAATACTCATTGAACTGTAATAGTGGGGAGATGTGCCTTCTTTGCAGTTAAGTATATGATGATTTTTATCATCAATATAGCGTAGATAATCGCCACTTGTAGAGATAGACATATCAGCTTTTGACGTTTTGATATAGGATATGTTTCCTTCAGAAAAAGGATTTTTTACTGCAATGGTATAGGATTTACCTCGTGTGACTATCTCTCCGCCGACATCTACAAGTAGTTTACTCGCTCCTGAGTTTGCAAGAAATAGAGCGATTTGTTTGGAAACATACCCTTTACCAATACCTCCTAAATCTAAACGCATCCCTTTTTTTTCTAACAAAATAGTATTATCTTTGATAGTAATATCTTGATATTTTACGAGTTTTTTTTGTTTTTGTATCATTTGGGATGAGGCTAGTGCTTCATCGGAAAATCCATAATGATAGGCACCGTGGCTTAATGACCCAATAGTAATATCAAACAATCCATTGGTAGCTATGGATGCTTCTATAGCTGTATGAAATAAATCTAAATCATCCGTGTTGCATGGGGTAGGTACTTCCCCCGAATTTTGGTTGATGGTGTTTAGAAAAGAGTCCGCTCTGTAAGCACTGTATCGTGTTTCAAATGCCGTAGCAATTTTATAGGCTTGTAGTAGCACAGACTTAGAAACATTGGCACGAATACGCAGTGAGGTACTCATCACCTTTGCTTCTAAAACCTTTTCAAATAATGCCAATGTGTTTGCCTTTAAAATGCATAGTCAACACGAAAGGTAGTGTAAAGTGCTTGTATATAGTCATCACCATACCAACGTTTTATGTAGGCATTGTTGCTCGTGCGATAATAGTCTATACTAAATGAAAAAGTATAAGGACTCTCTTCGGATGTTCTATACTTTAGAGGAATGCCAATGTCATAACTATCAAAGGCACTCATACGATAATCTACTACAGAGAATGTATCTGCTGAAGTAAAAGTGCCTGCTTTTTTAGTGAAAAATGATTTACTTTGGGTATAGTAACGTACACGTGTACCTATCATCA
The DNA here is from genome assembly GCA_026985755.1 of Sulfurovum sp. Lineage (GTDB taxonomy): Bacteria > Campylobacterota > Campylobacteria > Campylobacterales > Sulfurovaceae > Sulfurovum. Next base: position 2,179 of record JALSPX010000242.1, read on the forward strand.
GTGTTTCACTCAAGTCATGTAGCCACTCCACACTCATTGTGTGTGATTTAATCTCCCAGTCATCGTTATAGTATCGGTAGGAGAAATTCATACTATTTTTATCATCAATATACTTAAGACCTTTGATGGAAAATGCATGCCCAGTTCTTTGTGCAGGGTATCTTTCAAAACCTGCATCATTATAAAGATAAGGTGATGCCAGAAAACCAGAAGAATCAATATAAGAATAAATAAATTGTAAGGAGAGTGTCGTATCTATCAGTTGATTGATGGAAATGTCTAATTTCTTTTCATCCTTATTTTTATTAATATCTCGTTTAAATACAGGATCAATCGTGTCTGCTGCTTGAGAATATCCAAAGCCCAAAGCAGTATTTCCTTGATTAAATTGTCTCGTGTAATGAAAGAAAAATGATTTTCCAATATAGTCCTCTTCTGTTGAATAATATATCCCCGCACCAGCACTGTTAATGCCATCGTCATATGCGGCTAAAAATGTAGGTGCATAGCGTGTATCTTCAAACCCAGATTTGTGTGATGCACTTGCCACTGCATCTACATTACTCGGTGCCCCACTTAAACGAATACTTGCAGCAGCAATCGCATCGATACGCATTTTAAAGCCTACCAACCAGTGTTTAGAAAGTGTTTTCATCAGTGCAAAGGTAGGTGAGTAGACTTGTACACCTGCGTTATCCGTATAGGTATCTATTCCCAAAGAAGCATTGTTTTTGAGTTCTGACGCATAGGTTTTTAAAAATGGTACCATCATTAAAATGGTAATAAAAAATGATTTAATTATCTGCATCCACAACCTCCTTGGAAGGTACTGTCTCCACCTGCACTGGCTTCTCGTATGAGGAAAATATGTCCTTCATGTTCGGTACGTCCTTCTAATATGTTCAATGTCATTTTGGTGTCTGCAAAATGTTCTTTTTCATAGGGCTTGACACGTGTGAGTGTTTCAGAACACCCTAGCATCAATAGAGAGAGTAGGGCTGAAGAGATTAGATATTTCATAATTTCTGACCTTATTGTTTTAATTTGTTAATTTCATTTTGAAGTGTTTTGATATCATTGCTGTCAAGGCTGCCAATAATAACTTGTTTAATCACACCATTTTTGTCAATCAAATAAGAAGAAGGCATAGCACTACAGCTATACGCCTTACCTAACTGTTTCTTGCTATCATGTAACACAGTAAAAGGTATTTTTTGATTGAGTGTAGAGAGAAAATGTGTTGCTTTGTCTTTAGAGTCGTCTAAACTTACTGCAACAAGTTCAAAACCTTTTTTGTTGTTTTTTTGCAAAGCAACAAACGCTGGCATCTCTTTTTTGCATCCTTTGCACCAACTTGCCCATAGATTAAGTAAAACGACTTTTCCTTTGAAATCTTGCATCGTATGTGTCTGTTTTCCATCTAAGGTTTTGAGTGTAAAATCAGGTGCTTTGTCTCCTACATTTACCTCGGCAAAGAGGTTAAATGTAAGTAATAAAAATATAAGGATATAGTTCATCTGCGTACTCCCTAGTTAAAGTCTGCACCAGAATCAACCCATGATTTTATGGTAGCATATTCTGTAGATGAGGTAGATATCTGGAGACCACCACCATGACTAATCGTCTGACTACCTTTGTCTAAAAGATATTTACCTGCAGCACTCACAGGCATCTTTAAATCACTGATATTTGCATAGGTTGCACTAGGTGTTGTAATTGTAAATCTACCTTCATTACCATGGCAACTTTTACACTTTGCGTTTAAAACGGGCATAACATCTGCTGTAAATGTTTTTGTACCAGAAGTTACTGGGGTAGTCGTAGGTGGAGTTGTTGTTCCATCTGTACTATTTTCTTGTTGTTCACTTGATTCATTTTCATGTTGTTCTGTGGCTTCATTTTTATCATTATCAGAATTGCTTCCTCCACCACCACACCCTGTTATAAGTAAACCCGCTGTCATTAAACCAATAAGGTAAGCATTTTTTATATGTGTCATTTTCGACTCCTTTAATTTGTGATACTAAAAGTATAAGATAAGGAGTGTTAACGGAGTGTTTCTATTTTTACCAAAAATGATATCCTAATTTAAACATAAGATTATCGTGTAAATCTTCATCAGCAATTTGTCGTTTATAATAGAGTGTCGTAAACCATTGTCTATTGATTTTATAATACAATGATGCAGAAAAAGAGACTATATTATGTTCATCTCTGAATTTACTCTCTTCTAAGTGGTAAGTAAGATTAGCATAGAGTGCGTCTGTAAAAAAGTATCCCCCACCTACATAAAATTTATGTATATTTTGGAGTGCTGTACTTTCTTTCGTTTCATTCATATCTGTGAACTTGCTTATCTCTCCAGTGATATGTCTATCTCCTATACGGGTAAAATTATATCCCATAAAATAAGTGAGAGATTTTGTAGGATAGGCATGAATAGAAGTACTAAGTTGCACATCCACTCTATTTCCTTGATATTTATGTGTGGGAAAGATCAAAGCACTACCAAAAGTTAAAATATGTTGGGCATTAAGTTTTATTCTTTTTTTTACTTTCACAGTCGTATCAAGTAACCCATCATGTAAATTGTGTGTATAGTAGCCAGTATGAAAAGTATAACTCCAATCATTGTGATAATAGTTTATTTCAAGATTTGTATTTTTTTGTACTTCTCTTGAAAGTAGATCTTCATTGGTACTGTATCCATACCCCGATATCAGTGTGAGACTTTCATAGTTTGTAGCTTCATCAGGAAGGACAAGTGTATTGACTACACATCCTGTACTATCTACTTCACTTAAAAAAGGTGTATTGAGACATTTATCAATACTATCTGGTATGCCATCTAAGTCCATATCAACGTCTTCTTGTGCATAGAGCATCGTGCATAAAATAGATCCCAGAAAAAAAAGTTTTTTATTCATGATCATTGTCTCCTCCATTGAAGTCTTCTGTTTCATTGACAACATTATCGATATTAATCTGTTGGCGTTCAATCTCTTTTCTCATATGTTTACTTTTGTCCTTATTTTTACGTTGAAGCTCTTGAAGTGCTTTTTTCACATTTTTTTGATTCTTATTTTTTGTGAGTTTTTTAAGTGCTTCCATCCGTTCTTTTTCATTCATTTTTATGAGATTTTTTTTAAAATCATTCATAAGTTTGTATCTTTCAGTAATGGGTGCATGACGTATAGCCTGAATCTCTTCATCTATGTTTGCATGTAGTATAGTTATAGTATATACAAATAGTATTAAAGTAATTTTACTTATACTTACCATCTGCTTGTCCTAATAAATGTTTAAAATCCAGTGAAAATGTCGTACCACTATTGATGTTTGAGACAATTTCTATCTCTATATTTAACGCATCTACTAATTTTTTGACAATATGCAAACCTAATCCCAAGCCTCTTTCTTGCTCTTTATAATAGCGTTGAAATACTTTTGAAACATCTTCTATGCCTTTGCCAGTATCTTTGATTGTTATTTTATTTCCGTCAATGCTTACATGGACTTTACCATGAGGTTTGTTATATTTTGCAGCATTACTAAGTATATTATCAAAAATGCGTATGAGTATCTCATCATTTGCCACACAAAATAAGTTATTCTTTTTTTCATAACTAAAATCTATTTTCGGATAGAGTGTTTGCATAAATTCTATACGTTTGATGATGATGCTTGAAATATTCACTGTGTTACTTTGTGTAGGGGAGTGTTGTAAAAAACATTTTAAATTATTTTGTAACATTATGATGTTATCGATACTTGTAGAGATTCTGTTTAAAAAAATATTTTTTCCTTTATCTTCTTCAAACATATTGATATTGAGCAACATAGAAGAGATAGGCGTATTGAAATCATGAAGAATATCCTTGATAAATTCATCATTTAATTTGAGTGCCTTTCGGATAGGTTTTAGGCTATAAAAGGTAAAGAATAAAGAGAGTATAGACAAGAGCAAAAGTGCAAGAAAAAATTTAATGAATAATGTTGATTGGATGTGTGATAAATCTTTTAAATACATGGTTTCAGGGTAGGAGAGTTCTAGGTCAAATTTTTCAGAATTTAAAATAGGAAAATAGGCTTTGAGTTTATTACTACTATGATACAGTTCGTGTAAATGTTTTGTATTCTTTGAGCTAAAATCGATATCATACTCTTCACATTTTAAAGTCAGACTGCAAACTTGCATATTTTTATATACATTTTGCATATAGTCCTTTTTTTGTGTGTGATAAAGTTCTATAAATAGTACGATAAGTAATAGCGTTAATAAAGAAAAAAATACGAAAAAATTTTTAAGTAAAGACTCCTTTTCATAACTCTTCAATAATATACCCTTTTCCACGAATATTTTTAATATCAATTTCTAATTTTTGCTTTATTTTTGTAATTGCGACACGTAGTCCTGTATCGGAAATCTTGTCAAGACATTCATATAGAATATCTTTTGTCACTACCTCACCACGTCTAGATATGAGCGTGGTAAATACGCGATAGGGTACATTACCAATATCAATAATTTTACCATCTTTACGCAAAACGTTAGCTTTTTGATCAAATTCAATATGTTGATGTATGATTTTATCTTGTACAAATTTTGCATCAATACGTATAAGCAGTTCCATGGGATTAAAAGGTTTTTTAATATAATCCATGGCACCTAGCTTAAAACTTTTGGATAAGGTATCCATATCACTGAGTGCCGTAATAAATATAGTAGGTGTAGTATCTTCTGCATGTCGTAAAGCTTTGAGTAAATCTAAACCACTGCCATCGGGTAGATTAATATCTAATAAATAGAGATCATAGGTGTTAGAAAAAGTTAAATTTTCAGCCTCTTCCATACTTAAAGCCAAGTCAACATCATAATCTTGTCTCTCTAAAAAGTCTGCCAAACTATCTGAGAGGATTTGGTCATCTTCAAGTAATAATATCTTCATAAGACTCCTATAGGATATAGTAACATATTTTTATTTTACAATTAAATCTTAGTGCATGATTTGTTTTTTCAAACTCTTATATTGATAAGAGACAATTCTTCCAGGTGCACCATTGAGTCCTAATTCTGAGTGACAAATATTACAAGCAAGCCGTCCTACATGATGAGAATTTTTTTCTGAACGGTTGACTACATTCCCATTTGTATCCAATACTTGTGCTGTAAAATCATTGACATCACCCGCATCGCCTTTCCAGAGTACATTTCCATGACCATTACCTTGTCTATATTTAATTGTCGTTCCATTATCTAACAGTAGTTGTATGGTATATCCATTGGCTGTATTTACATTAGTATCATATTTACCTCTTAAATCATTATAAATGGTTGCAGCACTTGTAAACGAATGGCAAGATAGGCAGTTTTGCCCCTGATGATGCACAACACTATTCCCTTCATCTTCACATGCAGATATAAATGGGATAAGTAAAATCCCTGATAAGATATATAGTTTTTTCATAGTATTTTTCTCCTATTTGATTGTATATATATCTTAACAAAGGAAGTGTTAATAGTTTGTTAGCAAATATATGCCAAATAATTTTTAATC
>JALSPX010000243.1 GCA_026985755.1 Sulfurovum sp.
TTTTATGGGACATCTCATGAATACAAAACTCATAAGCTATTTTGAACTGCTTTTCAAAAAAATACCTGGGTATAGTACCATTAAGGATATTATCAATATTTTTAACTCCTCAAAAGAAGGAGAAAACAGAGTGCTTGTGGTTGCTATACAAGGTTTTGGTAGTGAAGGATACAATATTGGACTCATGTATTCACAAAAAGAGAGTATCATTAAAGACCACTATACAGTCACACTTTCTATGTCACCTATCCCTAATGGTGGCTTTATGTTTGAAATCCATAAAGATAAAATTTTTGTACTCGAAGGTGCCAATTTTGATGATAATTTGCAATACTTACTCTCTATGGGGGTAAAAAGTTTTACTGAAATTCTAGAAATAAAACCACAATCACTAGATACTATACCTACTTTAGAACAATGGTTACAAGCAAATATGCTTCATCAAGAGAGTAAATAACGTTATTATGTAGTAAAAAAAACGCTACTTATACTTTTCTAAGCTTATAAGTAAGAAAAGCAGGTACAATAGTTATTGAAGAAAGATGAGGTTCGAGTTCATCTCTCGTGTGTTAAGTGTTATTGCTAGACTCCGAAAGACTCTCTCCGATTTTAGATTCCGCTTTTATAGGGACTCCTAGAAGTGTAAATTTTATGGGCAAAGCCCAAACAAGGTATAACAATGGCAGAATTAGTCAACGGTACGGTAAAATGGTTCAACGATGAAAAAGGTTACGGATTTATTCAACAGAATGATGGTGGAGACGATGTATTTGTACATTTCCGTCAAGTAAATAATGACTCTGGTGGTCGTGTAACTCTTGCTGAAGGGCAAGCAGTAACATTTGAAGTTGGTGAAGGTCAAAAAGGACCACAAGCTGAAAACGTAACGCCACTTTAGGTTTTACGTGTAGCAAAGTTATTTCTTTGCTACAAATGATACACTCTTTATTTCTTATTCAAATACACTTTATTTTTTTCTTGTAAGTAGCCGTAAATAGCTTTAACTTCTTTATTGGTGAGATAATATCTTGGCATTACTTTATGATAAGTATTGGTTGCAGTAATCATCTCTTGAAGCGTTATTTTACGTATATCTGATCCTCTAATAACTTCCTTGCCTTTAATATCCTGAAATTGCACAATGACCTCTCCTTGACCATTTTCCCCATGACATTCTGCACAACTTATCCCTCTAGGGTTACTATAGAGCATTTCACCATATTCATAATCGGTAATAAAGCTTTCAGTTTCATTATCTTCTGCACAAAGAAAAAATGGCAATAAAAAGAGTAAAAATTTCATCTAAGACCTCCATATTATTTAATCTTCGATATAATACCTTAAAAATTATTAGGGCAGCTCTTATGCAACTCATTGATGGTAAATCTCTAGCAAACAAAGTACAAACCTATGTCACAACTGAAGTAGAAAAACTTAAACAAGAAAAAAATATAGTACCAGGATTGGCAGTCATTCTTATAGGTGATGATCCCGCAAGTCATGCCTATGTAAAAATGAAAGCAAAAGCCTGTGAAAAAGTAGGATTTTACTCTATTACCCATCACATGCCAGATACTATCAGCCAAAATGAAATCATAGCAACCATAGAGATGATGAACAGTAATCCTCGTATCGATGGAATACTGGTACAACTTCCTTTACCACAACATGTTGATACAGACAAGATACTTGAAGTAATTGACCCCAAAAAAGATGTCGATGGGTTTCATCCTTATAATGTAGGACGTTTGGTGACCAAGCTTGATTGTTTTGTTGCATGTACACCACTTGGAGTAATGAAAATGTTTGAAGAGTATAATATTGAGCTTAAAGGTCAAGATGTATGTGTAGTAGGTGCTAGCAATATTGTAGGTAAACCTATGGCTGCATTGCTTTTGAATGCTGATGCTACTGTGACAGTCACACACATACATACCAAAGACCTGAAGTCACATACAAGTATAGCAGATATTATCATTGTGGGTGTAGGTGTTCCTAAACTCATTAAAGAAGACATGGTCAAAGAAGGGGCTATTGTCATTGATATAGGTATCAATCGATTAGACAATGGTAATTTAGTGGGTGATGTAGATTTTGAAGCAGTAAGTAAAAAATGCTCTTATATCACCCCTGTACCTGGTGGAGTAGGTCCTATGACTATTGCTATGCTCCTGAGTAACACACTAAAAGCAGCAAGAGAGAGAGCATAATGACACATATTAAAAAATTTATATCAGCATTTGGACGTTTTTCCAGTTCTTGGACAGGAACAATCATCATCGTTTTATTTCTTATATTTTTTGTAGCACAATCTTTTGTGATACCTAGTGGATCAATGAAGCGTACACAACTTATAGGTGACTTCCTCTTTGCCAAAAAGTTTTCATATGGTATTCCTATACCGCACCTTCCATGGTTAGAAATACCACTTCTTCCTGACTTTAATCATAATGGGCATTTGATAGAAGGACCACGTCCACAAAGAGAAGATATCGTGATATTCCGCAATCCTCAAACACCTAAGGTACACTTTGTGAAACGTTGTGTAGCCGTAGGTGGAGATGAGCTACTTTATGATGATAAAAAACTCTATATACATTTCCATGATTTGACAGATGAAGCAAGTATAAAAGCAAAATACCCTAAAGCAAATATTGTTACACTCAATAATAAACTCTGGGTTATTAATCCATATATGAGTAAATATCCTGGTATACAGTATAAACCTGAATACCCTAGTAACTCTTTTAATCTTCTTGTCAATCATTATACTGCAAATAATAGTATAGATATGAAACCTATATATATAGAAGAACTCAACAAAAATATTTTTTATAAAAAAGTAGAACCTGATCATTATTATATGATTGGTGACAATCGTGATAACTCTAATGATAGTCGTTTTTGGGGTTCTGTACCTTACAAACTTATCGTAGGGAAACCATGGCTTATCTATATGAGTCTTGAGTTTCGATCATACAATCAAGTAGCCAATGGAGATAAGTTTGGTTCAGGAAAAGATCACGATAAACTCTCTCGTATCTGTCCAAATATGGATATACATTCTAAAGAGTGTGAGACGCTATGGAATAAACAACGTTACACTGTAAGATGGGGACGCGTAGGTAGATTAATAGATACGATTCAATTTGAAGAACCAATAGAATAAGGAAAAAGTGACTATGTCAAAGAAATTTTATATCGCAACAGACCATGCAGGATATGCACTCAAAGCTTATGTAAAAGATTTTGTAACTGAACTTGGTCACAAAATTATTGACCTTGGACCTGATTCTGCAGATCGTGTAGACTACCCAGACTTCGCTAAAAAATGTGCCGAAGCTGTACTCGCAGATGAAGGAAGTTTTGGCATACTCATTTGTGGTACAGGTATCGGTATTAGCATTGCAGCAAATAAAGTACCAGGTATTAGAGCTGCACTCTGCCACGATACCTATACAGCCAAACTCACACGCCAACACAACGATGCAAACATCTTGTGTTTTGGAGAACGTGTGGTAGGCAAAGGTGTCATAGAAGATATGATAACAACCTTTGCTTCTACAGACTTCGAAGGTGGTAGACACGCAGGACGTGTAGCTAAGATAGAGGGGTGTTCCCTTGGTGCAAATTTGGGCTAAATGATAGGTCGGGTTGCCCTCATCCCGACACAACCTTACTATACAAAATAACTTTTAATTGTCGGGATGAGGGCAACCCGACCTACAAAGGTTTAAGCATGAAAACAATTTCACCTAATGACAAACAAATCCTCCTTGATAGCATCAGAGACATACCAGATTTCCCTAAACCAGGTATTATCTTTAAAGATATCACAACCCTACTCTCTAATCCAAAAGCCCTTGATACACTCATGACACATTTACAAAATCGTTATCAAACCTATAATTTGGACTACATCGCAGGTATAGATGCAAGAGGCTTTATATTTGGAAGTATCCTAGCAGACAGATTAGGTCTTGGTTTTGTACCCATTCGTAAAAAAGGGAAACTCCCCTACACAACAGTAGCAGAAAAATATAGCTTAGAGTATGGTTTTGATGAAGTGGAAGTACATATTGATGCTTTTGCTAACAAAGAGAATGCTCGGGTACTTCTCATCGATGATCTCATAGCAACTGGTGGTACAGCTACAGCCGCTACAAGCCTTATAAACAAAGTGGGTGCAAATTGCATTGAAGCTTGTTTTATTATGGAATTAGATTTTTTAGAGGGCAGTAAAGATATAGATGTACCAGTGTACTCTGTCTTACATTTAGAGTAAATATGAATGCAAATAAAATATTTTTAACACAAACAGATACTACAATAGGATTTGTTTCACAAAATAAAGAGAAACTTGATATAATTAAACAACGTCCAGCCTATAAACACTATATAAAAGCCGTAAACAATTTAGATACATTGCAGAAACTAACTCGTGTCCCCAATATGCATAAAAATAGTGTAAGAAGAGCGAATAAAACAACTTTTATTATGCCAAATGGTTTCTCTTATCGTGTGATTAAAAATACACATCATCTACTTCTTCTCAACCGTCTTACTTGGGCATATACTACTTCAGCAAATCTTAGTGATAAAGCGTATAATGAAAAGTATGCTAGAGGTGTAGCAGATATTATTGTGGAGCCACTTTCTCAAACATTACGGGCATCAAGTATATTTAAACTTGGTAAAAATAGACTCAGAAGGATACGCTAATGCCACCTATCTATGAAACCAAAACCATTCAAATAGAGATAGAGCCCTCAGAAATACCTTGGCTGAAAATTTTCACAAAAGATCTTTATAAAGAGATGAGTGACGTACCAACAGAGATAAGAATGGAAATCTACCACTTACTACATATTATTGAAACAGAGATGATTACCTACTATAAACCCAAAAAAATAAATATCGCCTCTTTTGGAAACTATATGCCTCATGTACATTGGCATATCATGGCACGTTTTGAAGAAGACAGCTATTTTCCTGAACCTATGTGGGGCACCAAACAGAGAGATAGCGTTTTAAAAATTCCATCTTTTAGTATTTTTTGCAAACAATTAACAGAAAAACTTTCTCATTAATTGCGTTTATTTCTATTATGATAAATATATTTCATGAAAGAATAATAATAAATTAAATATTAATGATGTTATTTTATTATCAAAAAAATATATTAAATAATTTTGATACATTTTGAAAAAATATGCATTATACTCTCTTTTTTTCAGTCGTAACTAAGTCTTGTAAATGCATAATCACCCCCATAATAATTAATATTTAATTATTTATAAAATATATTTATCTTATACTAAAAGGCAATTTATGCAAAGAAGAGATTTCTTTAAGAAAGCTGCAGTAGCAGCTGGTGCTGCAGCACTTGGGACAAATTCCCTTGAAGCAGGTACCACACAACAACCTATTGATAACCGTAAGGTATCTAATGTGGCTTTTCCAGAGAAAAGACCACTTATTATGTATTCTGACAGACCACCATTACTCGAGACACCCAGAGATGTATTTACCTCTACACTTACACCAAACGACCAGTTTTTTGTAAGATGGCACATGCCAGATATTCCTACACACATTGACCCTGATACTTTTACTATTTCGGTAAATGGACTTGTTGAAAAAGAACTTAAAATTTCACTCAATGACCTCAAAACAAAATTTGAACAAGTGGAAGTAGCCGCAGTACTACAATGTGGTGGAAACAGTCGTTCAGCCTTCAAACCAATCGCTGGCGGTATACAGTGGGGCTCTGGTGCCATGGGATGTGCCAACTGGAAAGGGGTAAGATTACGTGATATATTGGACCATGCAGGACTTAAAAAAGATGCAGAGTGGATAGGATTTAACGGCTCAGAAAAAGCTGCCTATTATGAGACACCTAACTTTATCCGTGAACTTAAACTTGAAGAGTTAGATGACCATGTCATTTTAGCCTATGAGATGAATGGTGAGGACTTACCTTATCTCAACGGATATCCTCTAAGACTTATTATTCCAGGAACCTATTCTGACAGCTGGGTAAAAATGATTTCCAATATTACTGTTACAAATGAATATAAACATCTTTTCTTTATGGATGTAGCCTATCGTGTACCTGACAATGCTTGTGAATGTGAGACACATGACAAACGTGCACCAAAAACCAAACCAATTCATAGAATGAATGTTAAATCCGTTATTGGATACCCTACTCGTGATTCTGTAGTAAGTCACAAATCTCACGTTGTAGTTCGTGGAGTTGCTTGGGATGATGGACATGGTATTAAAGATGTTATGGTATCAGTTGATGGTGGTAAAACCTGGGATAAAGCACTTCTTGATGATGGAAAACTTGGACGTTATGCTTACAGAGCATTTAGATATCCATTTAAACCAAAGACATTAGGTAAAATTACCATTATGACAAAGGCTATCAACAAAATAGATCAAGAGCAACCACTGGCAAAAGATATCCAATGGAATCATGGTGGGTACAAATATAATGGTATTGATGAAGTTACTGTGGAGGTAGTATAATGAAAAAACTTATTTTAATTACTGGGCTATTAGGCTCATCTCTTTTTGCACAAACCAATGAAAAAATTGAAGTGCCTTATGTTCCTTTTCCTGTAAAAATGGGAAAAGGATTTGAAGCAGTACAAGCAAACTGTCTTATGTGTCATTCGTTTGGATATATTCTAAATCAAGGCAGACAGTCTAAAAAATTTTGGCGTGGAAAAGTAGATAAAATGATTAAACATTTTAAAGCACCTATCGATGAAAAGTCTGCAAAAATTATTACAAATTATCTCTTTGAACAGTATGGGAATGGTAAAAAACAATAGTTCATATGCACTAGAAAGATTATCTTTCTAGTCACAACCCTACTTCAATAGCTTGATTAACACTATCTAGGTCTTTGTCTTACAGTTCTGCTAACTTGATGTTTTGATACATATTGTTTGGGTGCATTCTTGACAATTTTTCCAACATGTGTCGTTTTTCTTCTCATATTATTGTCCCAACTATTATTACTATACCCATCTCTTCTTCGATATTCTCTAGAACGATACTCTCGACCTCTATCAAAACGTCTGCTCCTTTCTCTATCTCTGTTACGATAATTATTGGAATGTATATAGGCATCTCTGTTAATATAATATCCATGTTGTCTATTGATAGCACGATAACGTCTGCCATTATAGTATCGATATCCTCTACTGTAATAATGACCATGTCTGAATATTCTATCTCCATAATGATAAAAACCATCACGGAAAAATCCACCATAATAATAACGACCATCTAAATAATAAAATGGTCTATCATAAAAATAGGGATAGGCATAAGAGAGTAATGTGGTACCTACACGTGGACTTGTATCATAATCATGTAGACTATTATTATATGTGTTATCAACAGGAAACGGTTCAGTCCTATGTACACAACCTGAAAAAAGTAATGTACTAGATGCAATAGCAATCATAGCAATAAATTTTGTTTTTTTCATAAAATAATCCTTCATAATGTTTATATACAATGATAGGATTAAAAAGTGTAACCATTGTGAAACACATATATTAGACGAAAATAGCATAGAGATAATATCTAAGTAAAGAATTTTTCTTTACTCAAACACCATCAACACGAAGAAGTTTTGTTTTCCCTACCATAAGGTCTATCGTCATTCTTGCACGCTTAAATACAGACTCTTGCCTATATTCTAAATTATGCTT
>JALSPX010000244.1 GCA_026985755.1 Sulfurovum sp.
AGAAGGATACATGCGTCAAGGCAAGGATGTGGAGGATGATTTTATTTTGTTTAAGCAGGGGTTGTTGGAGCTAAAGGATACACATAGAGAGGATGTTGTGCCTGAGGTGTTGTATCTAGAAGTAGAAAAAGAACTTGTACCCCTGAGTTTAAAAAATGATTTATTTGCCCCAGAGGGAAGATATATCACGCTATTAAATAGTGAGAGTAAACGAGAAAAAGAAAAAAAGAGTAATGATACACTTGTATACCTCACAGTACAAGCCCAACAAATGCAACGAGATGGATATGAACTTATCAAAGATATAGAGAACAGATGGCATACCCAAAAAATACCTTTTATCTATCTAAGTTATGATAAAATAGATGTTTAATGCATAGAGGACAGTAAAGTGGAAGATAAAAAGTTTTACCTAGACGAGACCAAAGCATGGAAAGTTAGTATGAGGATACTAAAATATCTCACGCTTATTGCTATTGTTTTAGGTGTTTATACCTATTATCCACATAGCGATGTACGTAATCTAGAAGCAGAAAAGTACTTTATGACTGAGCTTAATAAGGCGATGAAAGATAAAGATGTTTTGGAGACAGATTTGACGGATTTTACTAAATTTCCGTGGACTGATGTATGTATTGGATATAGTAAAAATAAGACATTTAAAATGATATTTATAAAAGAGAGATTTTTAAGGGATATAGAAAATAATTTAGACCTTTCTGAATATATCAGTATGCATCGATCTCAATTGTCGACGATGTCAGATAAGTATCCCGATATGTTAGCTAGCATTTGTACTTATAAAGGATATAATTTCATCATAACAAAAGTAGATAATACAAAAAACAAGTATATATTTGATACCCAAAGAAACTATAAAAAACGAAAGAAGGTACAAAATGAAAAATGACGTAAAACAAATTACAATAGGTATAGAATCTTTGGCTCCTTTTGATGCATTTGGAGATATGCTAGGCAAAGGTCCATTTGCAGGAGATGGAGATGAACGTACATTTAATCCAAATGACAATAAACCTACAGATACTGCACGTATACGATATCATGCTGATATTGATATTGAGGAAAACAGACTTGAAAAGTATGACGCCAAAAGTACAGGAACAGAAAATCTAGCAACTGGAGCAAAAGAAACAGCAAAGATACCCCGTGAAACCCACTACAACCACACATCCAAAACACTCACCTTCTCTTACAGTGGTGGCAATCCATTAGTAATGGGAGCTCCTGACATAGATATCAAAGGAGAATTAAAATTTAGTGAGGAAGAAGAGGGCTTACATATTGCAGGAAGTCTCTATGGAGATGGTTTCCCTGCTACAGAGGCCTATGTGCACTTTAATGGTCAAGACAAAGGCGTGATGCTCGGTAGCAGTCCTATCAAAGCAGGGACAGATAAAGATTATGGTCCTACACAGCTTATAGATGGTGGTGTACTTGCTCAAGAAAAAATCATGGATATTGATGTAGCAGTCTCTTTTAAAGACCAGAGACCAGAGTATGTCACCAATATGCATACAGGACATAGATACACCGTAGAACAGTGGAATGAAAGACATGCCACTAAACCAATGGTCAGAGAGTATGATCATGCATGTCCTACCCTAGACCAAGAGGATAGAACCTTACCTGAAGAGTGTGACTACAATGACAATGGCATGCCCGTACAGATAGATAAAGAGACAGATGTCTCATCCAACTACACTATTGTAAAAAACGGCATCATACTGCATGCAGACTACAACACCACAAAAGCAGAAGATATCCAACGTGCACCCAGCAGCACAGTGAAAAGTATCGATGCAGGCAAAGCCTTTGTAGAGGATTTGAATCTTTCTACAGATAATAGTAATGACCAAGGATATGGGATTGGGGATTAGTCTGATTTTTGATTGGACTACTTTACCGATAGGCTTTTATTTATGAAATGTTATTTTATAATATTTTCAATAATACACAGAGGAATACATATATGCAAGACGTAATAGAGTGGCTTAAAGAAAATGGCGATTTAAAGGTGATAGATGTACCCCTAGATGTGGAACTGGAAATCCCTCATGTGGCATATATCGAAGTAAAAACAGATAACTCTCGTCCTATACTCTTTACCAAACCTATCAACAAAGCTAAAGGTATAGAGTATAATATGCCCGTACTTATGAATATCTTTGCAAATAAAGCGTTGACTCAGAAGATATTTGGTAAACATCCTGACCTTGTGGCAGAGGGGATAGATGAACTCCTTAAACTTAAACCACCTAAAGGACTCAAAGCTAAGCTAGCGATGATACCTAAGCTCTTTTCTCTTAAAAATGTATTTCCTAAACGCCTTAAGTTTAAGGGGGAGTGTCAAGAGCTTATCATTCCCAAAGCCGAAGTAGATTTAGACAAGTTACCCATACTCAAAACGTGGGAAGAGGATGGTGGTGCGTTTATTACCATGGGGCAAGTCTATACCCAAAGCCTAGATGGTAGTATGCAAAACCTAGGGATGTACAGACTCCAACAGTATGACAAAAACCGTCTAGGGATGCACTGGCAGATACACAAAGATGCCAGCCACTTTTTCGACCAGTATCAACGTGCAGGTAAAAAGATGCCTATCTCTGTCGCCATAGGGGGTGACCCTCTCTATATTTGGTGTGGGCAAGCACCTATGCCTCATGGAATGTTTGAGATGTTGCTTTATGGGTTTGTACGTGGTAAAAATGCACAGCTTGTCAAATCTATCAGCAACGATATCTATATCCCTAGAGATGTAGATATCGTCATAGAGGGTTTTGTAGACCCAACACTTACAGAGATAGAAGGGCCTTTTGGTGATCATACTGGCTACTATACACTCAAAGAGCCGTTTCCTGTGATGGAGGTAGAGACGATAACTATGAAAAACAATCCCGTCTTTGCAGCCACTGTCGTGGGCAAGCCACCACTAGAAGACAAATATATGGGATGGGCGACCGAGCGTGTCTTCTTGCCTATGCTTAAACCCATGGCGCCTGATCTCATAGACTATAATATGCCAGAAAATGGTGTATTTCATAATCTGATACTAGCCAAGATGAAGACACTTTATAAAGGGCATGCGATGCAGTTTATGCATGCATTTTGGGGTGTAGGTCAGATGAGCTTTGTGAAACATGCACTTTTTGTGGGTGAAGATGCGCCTGAGCTAGAAGAGTTTGAATCTCTTACTACGCATATACTGAACCGTCTGAGCCCTGAGAGAGTCTTTATTACCAAAGGGATAGTAGACCACTTAGACCACTCTTCTGCTGAGCAGTTTGTGGGAGGTAAGCTAGGGGTGGATGCTACGGGTGACGAGGTAGAAGAGGGTGTTTCTGAGTTTTTAGACGATGCAACACTACTAGAAAAAATGCAAGCCATAGACAACAACATTGCAGCACTTAAACAGTACTTTATCCAGACCAAAAACCCAGTGTGTGTCATAGCCGTAGAGAAAAAAGAGTCACAACTAGAGGTCATCAAAAAACTAGCCATTTTAGAGCCACATATCAAAGTACTCATCATTGTAGATATCGCCAACAACGACATAAACGACCCCTACATGCTAGTATGGAGAGTCACCAACAATATAGATGCGAGCCGTGACGTAGTACTAGAACCCTTCATCGCACTAGATGGTACAAACAAAGGAGAGCTAGATGTCTTTGCTCGTGAATGGCCTGGCGATACTTTTTGTACCAAGTCTGTGTTGGATGATTTGCAGCAGATGGGGTTGATAGATATTGATGAGGATTTTGTTAGGAAGTTTGGGTTATTACCTTATGGTCTGTAAACCTTCACATTCTCAGCACCTTGGTCATCACGTAAATACTGTGCATGCAGTTGTGACATGATACCTTTTTCGCAATAGAGCAGATACTCTTTATCTTTGGGTAGCTTCTTAAATTCAGACTTTAATCTATGGAATGGTATTTTAATACTTTTGCATGGGGTTTCTATACAGGTATCTTCTGCACGTATATCTATCACGACAACATTATCATTTAACGTTGAGACAACTTCTACTGCTGCATTGTTTGTGATATCATCAAGTATTTCATCTACGTAGATGTGTTGGGCATTATCTATAGCTTTGTCTAGTACAGTGTAATCGAAACGTTTTGCTTCACGCTCCATACGCTTGTATGAGCCATGTGTGATAGGGTTTTTAGATATGACACCACAGTACTCAGGCATACTCTCTGCAAATCTACGTGTGCCAATGCTGTTTGCTATCTCTATTATATCTGGTTTGTTCATGGTAGCAAGGGGCCGTAAAATGAGTTTGTTTGTCACTTGGTCTATAAGTGCTAGATTGCGTAATGTTTGGCTAGAGACTTGTGCCACAGATTCACCTGTAAGTAGGGCATCTATTTCCATCTCGTTGGCTATTTTTTCAGAGGCTAGAAGCATAAGACGTTTGAGGGTTACGCCCATGTATGTCTCATGCGTAGAAGAAAATATTTCAGTGAGTACATCATCAAAAGGTACCGAAATGAATTTGACTCTATGTGAAGAGCCAAATTTAGACCATAGATAAAGAGCTACTTGTTTAACCCCTATCTCATGTGCTGCACCACCAAGATTAAAAAAGATAAAGTGCGTTTTCATTCCTCGTTTTATGGAAAGATATGAAGCCACAGTAGAGTCAAAACCACCAGACATGAGAGAGAGTATATCACCTTGTGTCCCCAGAGGAAATCCTGAGAGCCCCTTATGTTTTTGAGTGATAATATTGAGTTGGTTATTGAGAAGTTCTATACGTATGGTTACTTCTGGATTATGTAAGTCTACACCATTATTTGGATAGGTTGCTAGCATATAGCCACCTATTGTCTGTTCTAATTCTGTGGAGCGAAAGGTGTGATTGCCTGAGCGTTTTGCTCTGATGACAAAGGTTTTATCCTCTATCTCATGATGCATCACTTCACCCACTTTGATTTTAATCTCATCTAAGGTATTCATTTGGTCATATTGTAAGGCTTCTAGGACTTGTTCTATACCTGGTGTGTTGAGTAATAGGTCTCGTACTTCCACTACTAACTCTACAGGTGTAACAACCTCAATCTTGTCTGAAAATTTCCGTATGTCTATTTTTTCAGAAATAGATCCTAGCATTTTTAATAGATTATTATACAGCTGTCCAACCATTTGACGTTTGGCACTGGATCCTTTTACCATGATTTCAGGAAAAAGTTTTAGAATGAATTTTTGGGTTGATATTTGCACATGATGACCTTGTTTTATGTTGGTAGAATTATAGCATATTACTGCACATATAATCATGACAAAGCAATTTTATGATACCCTACTATAATTATTTTATTTTCTAAATTAAGCAGGAATAACATGAGTAGTGAAAAATTAAAAAAGATTCAAACAGCAGGATTTATGCTAAAACCAAATAATCCCAGTATAGGTGCATTATATGAGAAAATAAAAATACAATTTGAATCTAAAGGTATTGATGTACTACTTTGGGAGAATTCGGCACAAATGATAGGGCATGAGGGGGTCAGTTTTGAAACCATGTGTCAAGAATCAGATTTTTTAGTTTCTCTTGGTGGTGATGGTACGCTGCTTTCGCTTGTAAGACAATCCTATGCATATAAAAAACCTGTAGTGGGTATCAATGCTGGCACACTTGGGTTTTTGGCAGATGTCACCATAGAAGATGTAGAGATGTTTTTAGAACAACTTTTAACAGATGAATATCGAATAGACCATAGAATGATGATTGCAGGACGTATTGAAAAAAAAAGTGGTGAAACAAAGGCATTTTTTGCATTAAATGATGTGGTGATTACTGGATCTAAACCCTCTAAGATGGTACAGATTAATGCCTCTATTTTGGGAGGTAAGTTCAATACGTATAGAGGAGATGGTGTTATTATCTCTACCCCAACAGGTTCTACGGCATATAATCTTGCTGCTGGTGGTCCTGTGGTTTATCCATTGACAAAGGCATTTATTATTACACCGATATCAGCACACTCACTAGGCAATCAAAGACCATTGGTGGTTCCTGCAGATTTTAGTATTGAATTTGATGCAGATGGGTATGAGGTCATAGCAACGATAGATGGTCAAGAGGTTTATGCACTAGAAGAGGGAGATATACTCTATGTAGAGGGTGCCAAAAGAGGCGCAAAACTGATACACAAAAAAGAGCGTAACTACTTTTCAGTACTCCGAGAAAAACTACATTGGGGAGATAAACTTTGATTGAGCGTCTCTATTTTCGTGACTTGGTTACCTTTGATCATGTTGAATTAGAATTTGACCAAGGTCTTGTTGTTTTTACAGGTCCTTCTGGAGCGGGTAAATCTATTTTAATCTCGACAATACTTGCTAGTTTTGGTCATACAGTCCAAAGTACTGCATCTTTATGTGAAGTAAACATTAAAAAACCTAAAAAATTAAATAGTGAATTGTATGACTTAGAAGACGAAATCACTATTAAGACGCTTAAAAAAGAGAAGTTACGTTATTTTATTGAGGGGCAAAATATTTCTAAAAAAGCATTAAAAGATCTTTTTGAACCTTATGTAAAATATCTTTCGGTAAGAGACAAGAGTGGGTTTGAGTCTCATCTGTTAATTGAGATAATTGACCATTCACTTATAAGTAAAGATAAATCCTATAAAAAACTAAAAAAAGAGTATGTGAAGCGTTATGTAAATTATACTGAAAAAGCAAAAGAGCTTGAAAAAATAAAAAAAGATGAAGCTAAGTTGGCAGAACTTATAGAATTTACTACTTATGAAATAGAAAAAATAGAAAAAATTAATCCGATAGTGGGTGAAGATGAAGAGCTTTTGAGAGTCAAAAAACAGCTTTCTCGTATAGATAAAATAAAAGATTCCTTAGCAGAAGCTATGCCTATATTCTCTTTAGAGAGTGCGGTACAAGATGTGTATAGATTGTTAGAAAAGGATGCTTCAGTGTTTGTGGATGCCATGAATCAGGTGCGTGCAGATTTTGAAGAGACAGAACATTTGGCTTCTGAACTCGAAGAGATGGACGTTGAAGATATACTTGATAGGCTTTCTGATATTACTACTCTACAACAGCGTTATGGTTCTATAGAAGAGGCTATAGCGTATAAACAAGAGAAAGAAAAAGAACTTGCGGGATACCAAAATATAGAGCAAGACAAAAGTATGCTTGAGAGTTTTTTAAATATGGAGTATATGGAACTTTCCACATTGGCAAGACAAATCACTTTTGCGCGTAAAAAAGAGGCGAAAAATATAGAAGCTGTATTGGAAAAGTATTTAAAAACACTCAAACTGCCAAAACTTACTTTTATCTTTGAATCAGAAAAATTAATGCAGAGTGGGGCTGATGTACTGGATGTAGAACTTGATGGGTCTAAAACTTCTACATTGAGTGGAGGAGAGTTCAATCGTGTGCGATTGGCACTTATGGTTTCAACCATCAAGGAAGGAGAAAAAGAAGGTGTGCTGATTTTGGATGAGATAGATGCAAATGTCAGTGGTGATGAATCTATTGCAATTGCAGAAATGATTGCTAAACTTTCTTTGAATTATCAGGTGTTTGCTATTTCACATCAGCCTCATCTTTCAGCACAGGCAGACCAACATATTGTCGTGACAAAAGATGGGGGAATAA
Source organism: Sulfurovum sp. (assembly GCA_026985755.1). Classification (GTDB taxonomy): domain Bacteria; phylum Campylobacterota; class Campylobacteria; order Campylobacterales; family Sulfurovaceae; genus Sulfurovum. The sequence goes on from JALSPX010000244.1 coordinate 7,660, forward strand.
GCCAAACCATAGAGTTGAGCCCAGAAGGTAGAGTAGATGAAATTTCACGTATTATTGCAGGTGAAAATCCTACCAAAGAAGCCGTAGAGTTTGCCAAAAAATTAAGAGGTGTAGCATGATAATCGACACACATTGTCATTTGGATGATGAGAGATATAAAGAAGATTTAGATGAAGTGATTTTGCGTGCAAAAGCAGAAGGTGTGCATAAATTTATTATACCTGGTGCAGATGTTACTACGTTACCACGGGCAGTGGATATTGCTCAAAAGTATGATAATGTCTATTTTGCTGTAGGAGTCCATCCTTATGATATAGAAGGCTATGACAGAAGCGTTTTGGAGCAATATGTACATCATCCTAAATGTGTTGCTATAGGTGAGTGTGGATTGGATTATTTTCGTTTACCTGAGAGTGATGAAGCGATACGTGAAGAGAAAAAAAGACAAAAAGAAGTTTTTGTTGATCAAATTATTTGGGCAAAAGAGCTAAAAAAACCTCTGATTGTACATGTGAGAGAGTCTAGTGCTGACTGTTTGGCATTGCTTGATAAACACGCGGGTAAAGAGGGAGGTGTACTGCATTGCTATAATGCGGATGAATCATTGCTGAAATTGGCTTCAAAAAACTTTTATTATGGTATTGGTGGTGTCATCACATTTAAAAATGCACGAAAACTTGTAAATGTCTATCCTAAAATACCACAAGAGAAACTTCTTTTAGAAACTGATGCTCCATATTTGACACCACATCCTTTTAGAGGGCAGCGTAATGAGCCCAGCTATACAACACTTGTAGCCAAGAAAATGTCTGAACTCTCGAATAAACCTCTCAATGAGATCATACGCTGCAGTACAGAAAATGCCAATAGGCTTTTTGGTTTTTAGGAAAATAGATGAAAATAGTATTATGGATGCTTTTATTCTTTTCGTTGGTAGATGCTAAGAGTATTGTGGAAAAATATCCTTCATATAGTTATGTATTTCATGAATTTGATGTAGATAAAAGTTATATTGACGATGCAGAATTTGTAGATTTTATTTATAAAAATGAAAAAAATCTAGGTCAATTTTATCTCCGTAGTCTTAAAAAAGGGGAAACACTGCTTCCTTCAATGAAAGGTATGTTAGTCAATGAGGGTGTAAGTGATTTATTCATCTATCTCTCTATGGTAGAATCTGGCTTTTCAAATAGAGCAATTTCACCTAAAAAAGCAGTGGGACTTTGGCAGTTTATGCCTAAGACAGCACAACAATATAATCTTATGGTCTGTGACAGTTATGATGAACGATATGATCCTGTCTCTTCTACTTCAGCAGCAATTCGTTACCTTAATAAGTTATATAGACAATTTGGTAAATGGTATCTTGCGGCTATGGCATATAATTGTGGAGAAGGATGTGTAGAGAGAGCTATCCAAAAGGCAGACAGTGATGCACTATCTATTTTAACAGATGAAAGATTGGCTCTTGTACCAAAGGAGACACGCGATTATATTAGAAAAATTTTATTGATTGCGATGATTGGAGAAAATAGTATTTTAGACACTTCAGATACTTTGAAAATAGATAATACTCTCACTGAAGTTGAAGTTGATGCAGGAGCAGACCTACACACTATTGCAAAAATACTCAAAATGAAATATAAAATATTGCAAAAGATGAATCGTAAAATGAAAAATGGTAAGGTACCTACACGTAAGAAAAAATATACCATTATGATACCTATGGATAAAATTTATGCTTTTTATCTACGTTACAAATTGATGGAATCTAAAGAACCAAACAAACCACATCTTATTTCTCACTATGTTGCGTTGGGGGAAAGTTTGGAATCAATTGCGAAGAAATATGATACAAGTGTTGAAGAAATTAGTCAGACAAACCATCTTAAAGATGATTATCTATATCTTGATCAAGTATTAATTATCCCTGTAAATAAAAATATGTTTGAGAGTATTTTAATCAGCGCTAAGAGATGATTGTATTTTAAAACTTAACAAATATGCTTCGCACTACTACCATGTTAGAAAATAGAGTCATATAGTGAGACTTGACAATTATTATGTTAAAATACGACTATTAAATATTTGGAAGATTATTTTATTTTTGGGAGTTATATATGTTTAAAAGATATTTACAGTTCATTTTTATGGTATTACCTATACTATTTTTGATGTTACTTGGGGGGTATTTTGGGTATAAAAGTTGGCATACATATCGTAGTAATGTAGCTTTAAAATCTCATTTGGAAAATGCAAAGTTATTGCAATCATTAGAACATTCTGTTTTAAATGAAATTGTCTGTATTGTTACTGTAGGTAATCATAAAAATTTGATGGATAAAGTATGCAAGAAAACACAAGAAACGACAAACTTTGTGATGAAACAAATCATGCAACAAAAAGATGATACCTCACTCTATACTTTGGAAAAAAATATATTTGAAATACGTAATAGTATCAAAAATAGTGGTTCGGTTGCTATAGAAAAATTGGTAAATGGTCATTTAAATAAAGAGATGAATACATTGATTCAAAAATATACCAATATGTTAAAAGAGTACAGTGACGATATGGATAAAAAAGAGTATTTGAATCTATATGCTGATATCTCACGAATTGCATATGCTACAGAAGCTGAAAAAGCACTTATCGCCTATTATCTTTCACTTAAAAAACCGATACCTTCTACGAATCTAATTTATTGGGATAAAATAATAAATCAGTCACAAATACCTGAATTAGATAATGAAAAAATATCCATATTGTATGCAGATATTGCAGATACATTTAAAGAAAAAAAGTTTCAAAAAACACTACGTCAAATAGAAGATATTAGATTGGACATTATGACCAATAGTGCTAGAGGACAATATAAATCTGATATCTCGACATGGGTAAGTTTGTTAAATAATAAACAAAAAGTATTGCACACAGTTGAAACAATGTTATTAGATACTATTTTTAATGATACATCGAAGAAGATTAATCAAAGTCTGTTTATGTTAATACTCTCTTCTATTGCACTCTTTTTTGCATTGTTAGGATTCTTGCTTTTGCTTTCATATTGGAAGAAAAATAGAGTTAAAAGTTTGCTTTTAACTGATTTAGTAGATAAAATTTCTGAAGTTAACTCTGATGAAAAATTAAAGGTAACAGAAAATATTGAGAGTCAAAAAGTGGCTTATAACTATATTGCTTCTAGTTATGAATCCTTACATGAAAAAGAAGTTGCTGCAAGTGAAGAGAATAAAACAAATAGAATATTTCTTAGTAATTTAGCTTATGAAATACGTACACCACTGAATGGAATATCAGGATATACTAAACTTTTAAAGGAGACACCTTTAAATTTTGAGCAAGATGAGTATCTTAATATGATTGAAAATAATTTTGCGAATTTAGAGACATTATTAGATAAGATTTCTCAAGAAAAATCTCTATCTAGTCAAAAATTGGAGTTAGAAGATAGGGAATTTGACTTAGTGAGACAGATTGAGTCATCTGTGGAAACATTCTCTATCAAAGCGGATCAAAAAGATATTGTTTTAGGACTCTATATTGATCCAATGTTAGCATATAAGGTAAAAGGAGATGGTATTAAACTGTCTCAAATTATCACGAATCTTATTGATAATGCTTTAGATGTGAGTAGTGCTTATCATACGATAGATATCAGTGTAGAAAAGCTACATAGTGACGCAGAGAGTGTAAATATTAAATTTGATATTGTTGATCAAGGAATTGGATTTGATGAAGTAGAACTTCAGCAAATTAGAAATGGCTTAGGGGAGCTAGACACAAATGTTAATATTGGCAATATCAATATGAGAAATTTAAATATTACGAATAAAATTATTAAACGTATGGGTGGTAATTTGGAATTCGAAAGTAAAAAAGGAGAAGGTTCACGTTTCTTCTTTACGCTTACTTTTGAAAAGAGTAAGGATAAGAAAGAGATTGAAGTCTATCCAACATTTGATGGCATGAAAGTAGGTTTGGCATTGCCAAGTCATGAAATAAATCGCCAGATTGATAAAAATTTAGAATCTTATGTGAAGCATCTGAGATGTACATTTGAGATTTATGATTATGAAACACTGTTTGAAGACAATCATAACATTGAACTTCCAGATCTACTTTTTGTGTATCATAATTATGCACGTCTTGAAGGAGAATTAGAAAAATTCGCTGCATTACCAGTAAAAATTGCACTGATTACTTCTGGTTCTTTACGTGCACGTATCAATACAGAAAAATACACTTTTTCAAGTATTGTTTATGCACCGATTACTATGAAAAAAATTATAAAAATATTGACAGAAAGTAAACTTAATATATCTGAACCTATAGAAGCAGTAAAAGTTGTCAGTCAAAGCGGTGAAACACAAGAAGAAGAAAAAAAGTTTAATGGACTAGAAGCATTATTGGTTGAAGACAATGAAATTTCACAAAAAATACTCACAGATCAACTTAAAAAACTTGGTATGCAGGTAACCGTATCTTCTAGTGGGGCTGAGGCATTTGAATTACGTAAAGAGAAAGCGTTTGATATTATTTTCATGGATGTAGACATGCCGATGATGAATGGCATGGAAACGACATCAAAGATTTTGTATTATGAAGGTGTCAATCAATTAGATCATACACCTATCATTGCTTTGGCACAAGACTTAAGTGATCAAGAGTGTAATAAATATTTAAAAGCTGGTATGGATGATTGTATGCATACAAAAATAAATGAAAAAGAGATGTATGAATTGATACATAAGCACTGTATAGAGCTTCCTAAAAAAATGGCACAATCAGAAGAAGATGAACTCATAGCTAAAGTGCTTTCTGGTGATTTTCTAAAAGAATGATGTATCTTAGAATATTTTTAGGGATAGTGTCGGTTTTCGTTGTTGTAGGGTGTGTCCCAAAATCAACTATGAGGTGTCCTAATACATCTAACACTACAAGTCAAGCAGTCTATAAAGCAACAATGCGTCCCTATAGTGTAAAGGGTCAATATTATACACCAGAGATACCTCAAAAAAGAGAAAAAATGTATGGTATCTCTTCATGGTACGGTCCTAATTTTCATGGAAAATGTACAAGCAATGGTGAGAAATATAATATGTATGCACGTACAGCAGCACATAAAACGTTACCTATGGATACTATCGTACGTGTTAAAAACTTAGAAAATGGTAAGAGTACTGTGGTGAGGATTAACGACAGAGGTCCTTTTGTAAAAGGGCGTATTATTGATTGTTCTTATAGGGCAGGAAAAGAACTGGGTTTAGACAAAACAGGTATAGCAAAAGTAGAAATTGAAGTATTAAAAACAAAATATAATAAAACGAAACAACATCCAATCGCTTTATCACCTGCTTCTACAGATATAAAGAGAGATAAAGTAGGTGTACAGATTGGTGCATTTAGAAGTTATAAGGGTGCTTTAGCGTATAAAAATAGATTTAAAAATAGGTATAAACCTTATTACCCTGTCATTTATGATACTATAGATAAAATAGATAGAACAAGACTCTATAGAGTAGTATTAAGAGGGTTTTCATCGCAGGATGACGCAAGTAGATTTAAAGAAGAAACCATGGGTATGTTATAATATAAGTTAGTGCGGCAATAAGAATGAGGATATAAGATGATTGAAGTTACAAGAGAAACAAAAGAGACACAAATTACAGTAAAAGTAAATCTATATGGTACAGGAAAAGCAAATATCAATACAGGTATAGGTTTTTATGACCATATGCTTGAGGCATTTACGAAACATGCACATATAGATATGGATGTAAGTTGTATAGGTGATACCCATATTGATGATCATCATTCTGTAGAGGATGTAGGAATAGTGATAGGTGAAGCTTTAAGAAAAGCAATCTATCCTGTCAAAAGTATAGAACGGTTTGGAAATGCGACAGTAGTAATGGATGAAGCTTCTATTACTTGTGATATAGATCTTTCTAATCGTGGATATTTGGTATTTGAGTTACCTATAGGTGGGAAAGTGGGTGATTTTGATGTAGAACTTGTAGAAGAGTTCTTTAAGGCATTTGCTTTTAATTTGCCCTTAACACTTCATTTGATTTATAATAGAGGCAAAAATAAACATCATATTATTGAGGGAGCATTTAAAGCACTAGCCGTTGCATTGCGTCGTGCAGTTACCGTCAATGAAAATGCAGGTATCCCAAGTACAAAAGGTGTACTGTGAGTATAGAACTTGTTGTATTAGATGTTGATGGTACCATGACGGACAGTCGCATAACATACAGTGAAAATGGTGATGAAATTAAGTCATTTAATGTAAAAGATGGATTAGCCATTGCATCATGGAGAAAGCTCGGGAAACAAGTAGCGATTATTACAGGAAGATCTTCCAAGATTGTAGAAAGACGTGCCAAAGAATTAAGAATCGAACACTTTTATCAAGGTGTGCATAATAAAAAAGAAGTATTAGATAGCTTATTAGAAAAGCTTCATTTGAGTGTAGATAATGTAGCAGCTATTGGTGATGATTTGAACGATTTGAAAATGCTAGAAGTAGCAAAAATATCTTTTGTACCCCGTGATGCTTCTGCTTATGTAGATAAGATTGCAGATGTGATACTTTCCAAGCGAGGTGGTGATGGAGCTGTTAGAGAGATGATTGAGTATCTCATAGTCAAAGAAAATTTAGAAGAGAAATATTTGGCATTATGGAGATAAAATTAGAAACAGTTTTGTTTGTGCTTATAGTAGGTATTGTGGCTGCTACGACAACAGTCAAATTATCTGATAATAGATTGAAACAAGAGACTATGACTAAGGAACTTGAGTTTTATGATACCAAGTTTATCGAAGTAGATAAAATACAAATGAGGGCAAATCTTTTTTCCACTTATGGTCTTAGAGATAATGGTATACTTATGCTTCATAATATCATCTATCATACACACAATATTGAACAATTAATTGCAGATAAAGGTACATATAAAGGTGATATATTGTTTCTTGATGGCAATGTTAAATTAAAGGAAAAAAAGGGTGCTGTGTATACTACACAACATGCAAACTATCACCAAAAAAGTGAAATTTTGAAAGTGACCTCTCCTTTTATTGTCACTATGGATAAAAATATTTTTAAAGGCAATAGCTTAATCTATTACGGAAAAACCAAAGAAATGCAAGCTAGAACAATTGATGCTACAGTTTATACCATAGACAAGTAATATAATGCTATAATATATTAAAAATTATTAAAGGTTTCTCTTTGTATTTTTCAAAAGCAATTTATATACTTTTATTCTATGTGTCATTTATAGTGACTTCTTCTTTTGCCCAAAAAGTTGAAATTGTCTCTGATTCAATGCGTGCTGAAAATATTAAAAAAGAGGTACATTTTATAGGAAATGTTAAAATAAATGACTCAGAAAATTGGCTACATGGGGATAAAGTGATAGTCTATTTTAATGACAATAATGAAACAGATAAGTATGAAGCACTTGGTAATGTGCAGTTTGAGTTTCATAAAGAAAATAGCTTTTACAAGGGGAGTGCCAATAAAGTAACATACTTCCCTGTAAAATCACAATATTTGCTTGAAGGTAAGGCTGTGATTGATGATAAAATTAATAAAAGACATGTCAATGGTGATGCCATTATTTTTGATATGTTAACAGGAAATGCGAGTGTTAAAGGCAGTGCAAAAAAACCTGTAAAATTTATATTTGAGATGGAATCAAAAAAATGACTCCTCCTCGTGTGGTAGAGGCGAACTTTATAAAGTCCGCCCAAAGTATCGCTGATTCATTGCCTGAAGATATGAGTGAAGTGGTTTTTTTGGGACGTTCAAATGTAGGAAAAAGTTCTACACTGAATGGATTGACGCAACGTAAGAACTTAGCCAAATCATCAGCAACACCAGGAAAAACACAGCTGATTAACTTTTTTGAGACTCGTTACTTGTATAATGAAGAGAGTTATCCTGTACGTTTTGTAGATTTACCTGGTTTTGGCTATGCTAAAGTTTCTAAAAGTCTTAAGGAAATATGGCAAAAAAATTTGGTCGAATTTATACAGCAACGTGTCTCTATACGTCTCTTTATTCATCTACGTGATGCACGACATCCCCATGCAAAGATAGATGATGAAGTAGAAGCATATATTAAAAATTTTATACGACCTGACCAAAAGTATCTTACGGTATTTACCAAAATTGATAAATTAAATCAAAAAGAACGAAATAAACTTAAGCGTGAGTTCCCTCATTCAATCACACTCTCTAATTTGAAAAAAAGTGGACATGAACGTGTGCATTATGAAATTCTAGATACTATTTTTGGTACCAATAATAAAGTTTGTAAAGGGCATGATGATTGAACTGAAAAAAGCTACATTGAGCGATATACCAGCAATGCAGGCAATGGTAACGAGTGAAGTAAAAGATGGGATTATTTTAAATCGTACGGAAGATGAAGTGGCAACAAATATACGATCATATGTTTTGGCAAAGGAAGGGGATAGGCTCGTCGGTTATACTGCCTTGCATGTGCATTCAAAACGTTTGGCGGAGATACGGAGCTTGATTGTAGATGAGCATTATCGTGGTCAAAAAGTAGGGCAACGTATGGTACATTTTGCTTTAGATGAAGCAAAAAGATTAGGGGTAGAAGAAGATGTCTTGGTATTGACTTACCTTCCTCAATTTTTTCAGAAATTAGGTTTTGTTGAAATCAATAAAGAAGAGATTCCAGAGCATAAAATATGGGCTGATTGTATTAAATGTATTCATTTTCCTATCTGCAATGAAATTGCTTTGGTTTTTAAAATTTCATAATGGTATTACAGCGTATGAACAGTGTCTTTAAATGGTTATATCACCCGCTTGTTTGGATAGCGATACTTAGCTTTGTACTTTTTTATCCTATGCTTATCTCTATGTATGTTTTTTTACCATTATTCATCGGTATTATGGGATATATAATGATTTTAGGTATTGAAGAGAAAAACTTACCCTATATATTGATAGCTATCCTCTATTTTATTAACTTAGAAGCCAATTTGTCTTTGCCTTATTTTTTAATTATTATGGTTGTTTTGCTTATATACCTTCTATTTTATGATTATTTAAAATATTTTAGAACATGTAGTATTTGTAGACCAATTTTTTCTGTCATTTTAATTGATATTGTCTACTTAGGTACACTTTTAGCTTATGATTTTGTTTTTCACTGTACATCAATTGTGTTAGATGAGATTTTGTTTTATTCTTTGATTGTTGATATCTTAGTTGTGGTTATATTATGAGATATAAGATTGTCATTTTAATTTTTGTATTGTTGTGGTCAGGTATGATTGCAAGGCTATATCATGTGAGTGTAAAGTCAAATTTTTATTATGAAAGATTGGCAAAAGAGAATGTAGAAAGAAAACTCTTTATAAAACCTGTAAGAGGAGAAATTACAGATATCAATAATCATTTATTGGCTATGAATCAAATAGGTTTTTCTGTCTCAATAGAGCCTCATTTGAAACAAAATGATAAAAAACTATTGGATGTTGTAGACAAATTGGTGAAGACTTTTCCTGATTTAAATAAAACAGTGATGCTGAAAGTATATAAAAAAAATAATTCTGCATATAATCATAAATTTATTAAAGTGGTTGATTTCATTCATTATCCAGCCATGATGAGTGCCTTTCCAAAATTGAGTCTACTTGATGAAATTAAAATTGAGGCAGAAACCAAACGTTACTACCCTTATGGAAAATATGCAGCACATATTATTGGATATACTGGTCGTTCGAATCAAAAAGAAAACGAAAATGATCCTATTGTGAATGAAGTAGGGAAGGTTGGAAAAACAGGACTTGAAAAGTACTATAATAAAGTCTTAGAGGGTGAGTTGGGATATATAGTTTCTAAAGTAACAGCTACGAATAAGGCAGTAGATATTTTAGAAGAAGTAGCACCTAAGGATAATAAAAATATTCAACTTAACCTTGATATTGATCTACAACAGATGATTTTTGAACGTTTTAAAGCCTCCAAAGAAGTTGGTGTTGCGATTGTAATGAAAACCAATGGAGAGATTCTTTCTGCAGTGAGTTATCCCTCTTTTGACCCGAATAAATTTGTAGGTGGTATTAGTACCAAAGACTGGAAGGCATTACAAAATGATTTGGCACACCCTTTTACCAATAAATTTATACATGGTACCTATCCTCCTGGTTCTACGATTAAGATGGGTATGGCATTGGCATATTCCAAATCCCTAAAGGGAATCTTAGACACGTATGAACATTGTAATGGTTTTATTAAATTAGGTAAGAGACGCAAGTTTAGATGTTGGTCACATTGGGGACATGGTAGAGTTGGTTTACGTAAAGCCATTAGAGAGAGTTGTGATGTATATTTTTATTCCAAGAGTTTAAAAGTAGGTATTGATGCGATGGCAAAACATTTACGATCTTTTGGGTTAGGTGTAAAAACTGGTGTCGATTTACCTAGAGAGTACAGTGGCGTTATACCTGATAAAGCTTGGAAAAGAAAACGCTATAATCAGGCATGGTATCTAGGTGAGACAGTTATCTCTGCCATTGGTCAAGGATATGATTCAGTGACACCTCTACAGCTTGCAAGATATACATCTCTTGTGGCTACATCAAGATTGGTGACACCTCGTATTGCAAGGGTAATTGATGGTAACAAAACCAAAGATCAAGCGAAGTATATCCCATTTAATCATAGATATTTAACCCAAATTCGAAATGGGATGTTTGATGTGTGTAATGTACGAAAGGGTACGGCATATAGAACAATGAGTAAATTACCTATAGTAGTTGCAGGCAAAACAGGTACTTCTCAGGTAACAGCAATACCTCAGTCAACAAAAAAAAGGATCAAGGAAGAGGATCTTGCTTACTATCATCGTTCACATGCATGGATTACAACCTATGCACCGTTTAAAAAACCAAAATATGTGGTGACTGTTTTGGTTGAACATGGAGGACATGGAGGGAGTACTGCTGGTCCCATTGCTGCAGATATTTACAAATGGCTTTACGCCAATAACTATTTTGAAAAAAAACCTAAAAAAAAACTTACAAGCACAAAATAGTTGCTTTTACTAGGCGCTTTTATATATGTTGAATTGTATTATTCAAAAAGAGACCTAGAATGATAAAAAGACTAATACCAGCTGGCTTACTATAAAGTTTATTGGCAGTAATAAATACAAGAATGAGTGTAGCAACAAGCATAGTTGCTATATCAAAAATATAGTTATTGGCATTGATGGTCATAGGTTTTACAAGTGCCGCAGCACCAAGAACTACGGTTGTATTTGCCATATTTGAACCTATGATATTTCCTATTGCCATATCAACTTTACCTTTGAGTGCTGCAGTAATACTCACAGTGAGTTCTGGAAGTGATGTACCTAAAGAGACCATAATAATACCAATAACCCACTCTGATATCCCAAAACTTTTGGCGATGGATGACGCACTTTCAATGGTAAAATGAGCACCAAGAATGACGAATGTTAGTCCTAAAAAAAGCATTGGAATAATTCTTCCCCAAGAGAACACCTCTTTTTCATCTATCTCAACTTCATCTGCCAGTAGACTTTTTGCATCTTGCAGTAAAAAGATGAGATATGCTCCCATGAGTAAGAGCAAAAGTATGGCATCAAATCTTGAAATCACGCCATCTAATATCATGAGAATAAAAACAAGTACAGGAACGAGAGCCCAGGTGCTGTCTTTTGCAAAGAAGTCTCTATTAGGGTTTATTTTTTTTGCAATCATAAAAACAGTTGCCAATACCAAGGTGATATTAAGTATATTACTTCCTATAACATTGGCTATGGCTATTTGAGAACGACCATTATAGGATGCTGCTATACTGGCTGCCATTTCAGGTAAAGAGGTTCCAAGAGCGATGAGTGTTGCACCAATGATAAACTCAGGTATATTAAATTGCAGAGCAATACGTTCACTTTGATTGACGAGTACGTCTGCTCCCCAAATGAGTACACCCATTGCAACTACAAATTGTATAAAATCCACATTATTCTCCTGTTCTAATGATTAAACTTTTTGGTAAATCAAAGGTTCTTATGATAGAGGCTTCTCTATCTCGCATCTCTCCAGTATCTGTTTCATGGTCGAAACCAAGTAGATGTAGTACGCCATGAATGAAAAGTAGTGAGAGTTCATCTTGTATTGTGTGTGATAACTCTTTTGATTTGTCTCTTACATGAGAGTCAGAGATAATAACACTTCCTAGTGGTATATCAAAAATAGATTGTTCTATAAATGGTGTCTCTATAGGAAAAGAGAGTACGTCAGTACTATTGTTTACAGCCCGATGCTCAAGATTAAGTGATTTCATTGTCTCGTCATTGACAATAATGAGCTCAATTTTTCTACTGCTTAGATATGAAGCTATTTTCTCGAGTGAATCTAAGTCAATAGGAAGGGCTGTTTGATTATCCAAATCTATCATGCACGAAGTTTACCAAAATCTTGGTAAAATGGCAGTAAAAGAAGGAGAGATGCATTGTGAAAAAGGCAATCTGTATTATATCTGGAGGAATGGACAGTGCATTAAGTGCAAAAATAGCCCAAAAAGAGGGTTATGAAATTATTGCATTACATTTTAACTATGGGCAAAGAACACAAAACAAAGAGCTTAAATGTTTTCGTAAAGTCGCAACTGCGATAGATGCTGTTGAAAAATATGAAATTGATTTACCCTTTTTTGCACAGATAGGTGCATCTGCTTTGACAGATAAAGAGATAGATATTCCTATAGGTGGATTGGGAGAGGGTGTTCCTATCACTTATGTACCTTTTAGAAATGGTATATTCCTTTCCATCGCAGCCGCAATAGCTGAAAAACATAAAGCAGAGGCACTCTATATTGGTGTAGTAGAAGAAGATAGCTCTGGCTATCCAGACTGTAGAGAAAGCTATATCAAGCAGATGCAAAAGGCTATTAATTTGGGAACCAAAGATGAAACACAATTAGAAATTAAAATGCCATTGGTTCATTTGAAAAAAAGTGAGATAGTGAAAATGTCTTTAGCATTACATGTACCACTAGAACATACGTGGTCTTGTTATAAATCTGAAGAGAAAGCCTGTGGTGTATGTGATTCATGTAGATTAAGACTTAAAGGATTTGAAGAGGCAGGGCAGGTCGACCCTGTGTTGTATGAAGCCTCTTGATATTCTAAGAGCGTTTTTGGAAGCCATTTGCTACAAATGTAAATTCATATTTTCGTGTAGGATATTTTTTTAGTCCTTCAGAGATAAATTGTGTTTTGGTGATTTGTCTGTCCCAAAGTCTATACATGAGGTTTTTAAACCACTCTTTTTTTTCTGCTGTGTTTAGTGCTATTTTACGATATGTTTTATCATCTTTTGTACTTAATGCTACTTCATGCATAACCTTTTTAAACTTGGTTAATTTTTCTGGCGTTGGCTTTTCATATTGTATAGCTCTTGGTTGAGCTTTTGGTTTTGCTTTGACTCTTGGTACAGGCTTTTGATGTTGTACTCTTTTTTTTACTGTCACGGATGGAAGTAAAAGCTCCAAAGGACTTGTACATCCACTAATCCCCAAGGATAAACTCGTAAGCAATACTATCGTATATCTATTTTGTTTCATAATCATTTCCCTTTTTGTAAGTTATTCGACTTTTCAAGATATCATTGTAACAAAATCAAATAAAAATTGGTATCTCTGTGTTATACTTTTTTAGATTATAAAGGAGATGTATGAGAAGTTTTGCAAAATCACCAGAGGCAAAGGATGCCAATACTTTAGTAGAAGCTTTACAAACTTATTTTGTAGGCAAACTCAATGATGTGAGTTATGAGCTTGGCAATAGAAAAGCGTTTGAGGCTATAGAGTGGGAGAGAGATGAAGGTATACATGGTGGAGGTGTACGCTATGAAGCCAGAGATGAGACTATCTTTAATCGTGCATCGGTGAATGTCTCTCAGGTTCATTATGATGAAGATGAGACCAAGAAACTCTCTTCTGCTACAGCGATATCGACTATTATCCACCCAGCCAATCCACATGCGCCTTCTATGCATATGCATATCTCGTGGACACAGATGCGTGATGGTACAGGATATTGGCGTATTATGGGAGATTTGAACCCTAGTCTTAAAAATGATGTGTTTCAACGTGATTTTGAAATAGCCTTAGATAAAGCAGCGGGTGCATACTATGAAGAGGGTGCAGCACAGGGAGATAGATATTTTAATATCCCTGTACTCGGCCGTACCCGTGGGAGTAGTCACTTTTATTTAGAAAATTTTAATACTGGTAATTTTGAAGCAGATAGAACATTTGCTTATGAAATGGGAAAGGCAATCATTGATGCCTATATTGGTATTATTCTGCAGGCACTACAATATTATGTAAGTTACACTGAAGAAGAAAAAGCCACACAAGTAGATTATCATACACTCTATCTTTTCCAAGTACTCACGCTGGATAGAGGTACAACCTCTGGGCTGATGGTACATGATCAAAATGATATAGGTATCATGGGCTCTATCCCATCTCACATTAATAAACCATTACTCTATAGTTGGCTAGAGAAGATGCCTAAACCACAAGACAGACTACTACTTAGACTACTAGACGCATTGCCAGAGGGTAAGATAGTATTGGTAGATGAAGTGGTCAAAAAACGTCTAGCAAATGCGCTAAGAACACACTATCAAGAATATCCAGAAGCATTAAGTATGCAGGCTAGTGGTGAAATAATACCTTCTACTGTGGATAATCATAAGTAGGGTGACATTTTACATACCCTACAAGTATTCAAATTTGCCTAATTTTCTATTCTTTTTTACTTTCTTATAAAAATTTAATACCCCATTCATCGCTATATACACCCCTCTTTTTTCTAAGGCACTCAAGTACCCATACGCAGAAGCCAAATTAGCTGTGGCCTCGGTAGCATCTATACTATAGGGCACCATAGCACCTGTCAGGACGATGGTTTTTCCCAGTGCTTCGTCTGCTAGGTACTGAGCGGTAATATCTATAGTGTCTGTACCATGGACTATGATGATATTTTGATAGGTAGGGTTATCGTTTATTGTGCTGGCTAATAGTGCTCTGTCCTTGTCTGTCATCTCCAGGGAGTCTTTACCTATGATATTAAGTATTTCAAAGTTGCATAGCCATTTTGAGGCTATGGTTTTAAGCGCATGAGAGGATTTTTCAATATCTAAGTTGCCCGTTTTGGGGTTATAGATTTTGTTAAATGTACCGCCAGTGCTAATTATTAGTATTTTATTCATAAATATTTTACCTCTTCGTGTATTTTACCTCAATGATGATAAAATGATGTAATTTATTTTATAGGATACAGAATGATAATGAAGGGTAAAAAAGGTGTCATCTTGGGCATCGCTAACAAAAAGTCCATCGCGTATGGTATCGCCAAAGCCTGTCAAGAACAGGGTGCAGAAATGGCCATTACATTTTTAAATGAGCGTTTTGAGCAAAAACTAGCACCTGTAGCAGAAGAGTTGGAGTGTGGAGCGAGATTTTACCCCTGTGATGTCTCTAAGCCTGAAGAGATAAAAGCACTTAAAGAGTCACTTGAAAAGGACATGGGTAAGATAGACTTCATCGTGCACTCAATAGCCTTTGCACCAAAAGAGGGACTATCTGGACGTTTTTACAACATAAGCAAAGAGGCGTTTGATGTGGCTATGGACATTTCTGTTTACTCTCTCATAGAGATAGTACGCGAGTTAAAACCTATCTTGTCTGACAGCTCATCTGTACTGACTCTTTCGTACTACGGTGGTGTGAAGTACATACCAAACTACAACCTCATGGGTGTAGCCAAAGCGGCCTTGGAAATGACTACCAAGTACCTAGCAGAAGACTTAGGAAAAGACGGCATACGTGTCAACGCCATCTCAGCAGGTCCCATAAAAACACTCGCAGCTGCTGGCATAGGTGACTTTGGTTTCATGCTTAAATGGAACAAAGCCCACGCACCACTTAAAGAAAACGTGACCATCAACCAAGTAGGAAACTCTGGGATGTACCTGCTTTCTGACCTCAGTTCAGGTGTGACGGGTGAAGTGCATTATGTCGATGCTGGGTATAACATCATGGGTATGCCTGCTGTGGAGTTTGATGATGAGGGGAAACCTCATATTGCTTGGAATGGGGGAGACTAAATAAACTTTAGCCACTTCCTCCAAGGTATCAACAAAAGAGAAGAGATACCCATCATAAGTATGAGCATCGTATCACTCAAATGTTTCATAAGCCATAAAAACACCTTCCAAATTTCACCTTTAACTCCCACTTTCGCATAGGCTTTTAGTCGCTTGGTCGTTTTGATGAAGTTTTTTTCTCCACCTTTAATGAGATGCACAAAACCTGAACTACCATAAGTTGAGGCTAGGGTGATGGTTTTGACATCTACTTCTGAAAGTTGTTTGGCATGGGTGAGCAGTTTTTTGTTTGAGAGTGTGAGGAGTGTAGCTGTTTTGCTTCCGTAGCGTTTTGCAAGTTTAGTCATGCCTTTTAGCTCTTTAAAATTTTGGGTTTTAGAGAGTAGGTTAAGGGAGCCTTTGAGTCCTACTTCTTTTCGTAAAGTGTCTAGGGTGGCAAAGAGTGGTTTGATGTTTGCGATGTTTTTGGATTTTCGTATCTGCTTGGCTTCTCGTACAAGATACTTGCTTAACCATGTGGGGATGCGTTTGCTCTTTTGAGCTAACTTCAGTACAGACACCCCACTTTTTGCCACAGTAGAAGAGCCAAGCGTAAAGAACGTGCTTGCACTTGCCACAAGCCCCACTGTAGAGAGAGCTACCAAGACTTCGTCTACCTCTTCATGGTGGTAGTAGTGAGAGCCTTCTATAGCTAGGTCACGCAAATCACCTATGAGTAAAAAGTCAGAACCTATGGCAGAGGCTTGTCCTAGGACTTCGTCACTGGTGCCTGTACGAAAACCCTCGGCTACTTTTTCTGAGAGGTAGGAGAGGGAGTTTCTCTTTTGGGCTATGGTTTTTTGCAGTGCTTTTGCTTCGCTGTTGTCTTTCATGTAATCAAAAGCCATAAAATAGTCTAGGTATTCGGCTGCATCAACATAGTTTTCTTGGGCGATAAGTGTTTTGGTGTGGGGTATGGGGTCTATGCGAACAAGTGTGTGGTAGGCATAGGTGTTTTTTTGGTAGAGGAGTGTAGCACTTAGTATGAAGATAAAAATGAGTAAGAGTTTGTAAAATAGTTTTAACATAGTGTATTGTAACAAGTAAAGATGATAAAATACAAAATAATTTCATATACAAGGCATACCCTCATGCAAGACTCTCCAGAATATTTGGCTAAAAAAGCATTTTTTGATAAGGTACTCACCATCTACGGACGTAATGCCGTCATGGAAGCCCTAGAAGACGAAGCCGTCACTATTCATAAACTTCACCTCTCCAAGTCTAACAAAGATGCACAAGTAATTGAAGACATGAAAGCCATAGCCAACAAGCGTGGCATAGAAGTAAAATACCACGACAAACAGTCACTCTCACGCATCTCTAAAAATGCCAAACAAGATCAGGGTGTGGCACTGGACATTGTACTTGAACACTTTGGAAACGAACAACATTTTAAAGAGACACATAAGGAGTATCGCATCATCGCACTGGATGGGGTGAGTAATCCTCAAAACTTAGGGATGATTATACGCTCTTGTGCAGCGGGTAATGTAGATGCCATACTTTTACCAAGTAAAGGAGCCGCACAGATAAGCCCTTTGGTTATCAAAGCTTCTGTGGGAACCATTTTTAAAATGCCTATCATCAAAACCTCTAATCTCAAAGAGACATTGGCATCTTTCAAAAAAGAAGCTGCAGAGGTTTATACACTCTCTTCTCATGCTACATCGAGTTATAAAGAACAAGCGTATGGAGATAAAACTATTTTTGTACTGGGCAATGAGAGTGAGGGGGTGAGTAAGGCTGTAGAGTCTGTGTGTAACGCAAGTATCGCGATACCTATGCAAAGAGGGGTGGAGTCACTCAACGTGGCGGTGACGGCTTCTTTGTTGGCGTTTTTATAATATGGTATAATTCATCAAAAAGGAGTTTATAATGCAAGACAAAAATAACGATTTATTGGAAAAAGTTGGTGTTGAAATTGGTGAGGGTAAACTCAACATTGATCTCAATCAAACCCGTGATTTTTTCGATACTCTCAAAAATACTTTTGAATCTACAGCCCAAAACCTACAAAAAGACCTCTCTGAAGGTAAGGTAGATATAGCTGAGAATGTAGGGATTAAGATAGACAAAGAGCACATTAATATTGACCTTGAAAAGACCAAAAATTTTATAGAGAACCTTGGCAAAAAAATAGAAAGCTTTATAGGGGAGCTAGACAAGACTGTAGATAATATAGTTAAGAAATAGTAGAAAGATAATCATCATGATTTATTGAAAGAAATAATGTAATAAAGTATATTTTGTGTGGGGGGAAATATAGTAATGTATACTAAATATAAAAATTTTATTGATAAATATATAGATATTTCATTGCAAGATTGGGAAATATATAAATCTAAAATAAAGATAGAATATTATAAAAAAGGTCAAATCATACATCATGCAGGTGAAATTTGTAATAAAATAGGTTTTATAAATTCAGGATTAGCTAGAGTTTTTGTATTGAATAATGATGGAAAAGAGTATACTTGGAATATACTGTTTCATGATGAATATTCAAAGACTAATAATTTAATTGTTGTGGATTATTATAGTTTTCTTAGTAGAAAAGAATCAATTATGAGTATTGAAATTCTTGAGGATTCAGAAATGTTGATGTTAAATTATGAGGATATGCAATTTTTACATAAGCATGTAAAAAGTGAAGCAAAAATGAGCCGAATAATGACTGAAATTGCTTATATCACTTTATACAAAAAATTGATGGATAGGCAGTTAAAAACCTCTGAAGATAGATTTATAGAATTTATGCAGACAACGCCATATTTGTTAGATAAAGTACCTCAATATCACATAGCAACTTATCTAGGTATGACCCCTCAATATCTAAGTCAATTAAAAAAAGAGTATCAATATTAAGATAGTTGAATGACAAAGGATTTGTTTTTCTGTATACTAATAGCTGATTTTTATAAAATCAACTAAAAAAATATAAAAAGGAAAACAAGATGAACCCACTAAAAAACATAATTTTACTATCTACATTAATGCTAAGCACACAAGCCTACGCAACAATGTATGAAAACGCAGAAGATGAGAGTAGCTCAAGATGGCAGGTGTATGATAATACACCTGCAGGAGCTACGATAGATAATGTCTATAGTAGCCAAAGAGATAATAATGCAATAGAATTTATAGGAGCAGGTACATCCAATGGATATATGCTGGGGAACCTAGAAAAACGAAAAGGTGCCTGGAATAATACAAAAG
>JALSPX010000245.1 GCA_026985755.1 Sulfurovum sp.
TCTACAGAGACCAGTGCTTTGATGCCAGATTTGACTCTCATCACTTCTGTTGGCGTAGTACCCATGATACTATCTAGTGTATCGACAGCAGATTTTTTACTCAGTACCTCAAGGTATTTACCAACGAGCACAAAAGTGATAATCATCACCACCGAATCGAAATAGACTTCTCCATGTTGTGTGACCATGGCGTAGATAGAGTAAATATAAGCCAAGAGAGCCCCCGAGGCTACAAGGGTATCCATATTGACAATATGATTTTTATATCCGTAGTAGGCACCTCGAAAAAATATCCACCCAGAGTAAAAGAGTACAGGCGTTGCAAGTATGAACTCTGCCACATTAAGAATATCTTTAAAGGATTGTTGTATACCAGAAAAATATCCTGCATAATGGGCAATAGCCAGCCACATGATATTCATAGAACCAAATACCGCTACAAGAATACGCATGTAGTAGGATTTTCGTGTTTTGCTTGCTCTCTCTTCTTGTAAGCTTGCATCATAGGGGTAGGCATTATAGCCGATAGTACGTATGGTTTCTATAATCTTAGAGAGTGTCAACTCTTCTGGATCCCAGACTACTTTGGCTTTATTATTGGTATAGTTTATGGAGGCTTCTAGGATGCCTTCTAATTTATGTAGTACCTTTTCATTGAGCCAAACACAAGCAGAGCAGTGAATCCCTTCGATAATCAGGTTAATCTCATAAAGTCCATCTTGGTTTACTTTAATATATTTATTTTTAAACCCTTCAAGGTCAAATTTCTCTAGGTCATCCATCCTTTGTGTTGCAGGCTGTAGTGGGGTGTTACCAAGTTTGTCATAAAAAGAATCTAGACCTTCATTATTGAGTAGGTGGTAAACGCCTTGACATCCTTTACAACAAAAATAGTGTGTCTCTTCTTTTATCATGACTTCTTCATCAAAAGTAAGATTGCAGTGTGTACAGGTGACGGTTGCCAAGAGATTTCCTTCTCATCATAGATTGAGTGTATTTTATCTAAATATAGATAACACATTTTTGACTTTTTTTTGTTACAATGCAGAATATTATAAATAATATGTATGAAGAAAAGCTAAACTTACTGTGAAGTAAGGACAGAAATCCACGGGTCTATAGATGCTATAGATAGCCGGGCTACCTCTCATAAGCCTTGTTGCTTATGTCTTTTCGGATATACAGCAAAAAGGAATAAACACACATGAAATCTCTACTTAGCGCTGCTCTTTTTTTCTCATTTACCTATCTAAATGCTGGTGTTGAACTAGATTATCTTAATAGTTTACGTGCAAAAACAGGTCTTCCAGCATTTGGTATCCAGTCGAATCTTACTGCAGCGGCACAAAACCATAGTGCTTATATGCAAACCAATAATATTTCAGGACATTATGAAGAGCGTACAAAATCTGGATATACAGGTGATGCACCATGGAATAGAACTGTCTACGCAGGATATCAGTATTTTTATGTTTCAGAGAATGTATCTTATGGCTCTAACGCAACGTACCAAAGCTCTATAGATGGATTGTTTTCGGCAATATATCATCGTTTTGGTTTTTTGACGCTCTCATTGGATGAAGTGGGTATAGGAATAAGCAACAGCAAGCAGTTTTATACTTATGATATGGGAAATAGTAGATTAAATAGCTTGTGTGCTGGTGCCTCTTATGTTGGTACGGAGTCGTATTATCTGCCCTGTGCAGATACAAGTAAAAAAGTTTCTGCATCAAGCTTTGAAGCAGCAGATGATGCGATAAAAGCGACAGCACCGGATTTGGTTTTGTGGCCGGCAGAAAATAGCAATGACATCCCACCTGTTTTTTATGAGGAGTCTCCAGATCCTCTACCTTCTCATAGTGTAACAGGGTATCCTATTAGTGTACAGTTTAATGATGAGAAAATCTCTGCTGCACCTACTGTCTCCAGTTTCACATTGAGTGATGCATCAGGCAAGCAGTTAAATACATTGATATCGATGAATAAATCAAACGACCCAAACCAACGTTTTTCTGCATATCAATATGCACTTTTTCCTGAGAAAAGATTAGAGTGGGGTAGTGAATATATCGCTGAAATTATTTATAATATTAATGGGGTGCAACAAACAAAAAATTGGCATTTTACGACACGGTCACTTGCCAATAAAGCAGCAAAATTTTATCGTATAGAAAATACGAAAGAGATTTCTTTAAATATAGTTGCTGGTACTACGTATGCTATTTATGTAGTGCCAAATGATACAAACGATCAAATAGGGGGAGTCTCTTATAGCTATACAGGTAATGCACTCGATTTTGATTATATCGATGCCAATACATTATTGGTAAGTATGACAGGTATTTCTGGAAATGATGCAATTTTTACCTTTTCAAATGGGCAAAAAATAACTTTAACGATAGCCAATTCTGACACTGCCGTAGTGCCTTCCACTGATACGTTAGTTATGGATGCAACTGCATCTTCATCCTCAGTGACAGATACAGATCAAGATGGTATCCCTGATACGCTAGATACAGATGATGATAATGACGGGATATCAGACAGTGATGAACTTGCCAATGGCTTAAACCCACTGAATACGTCCGATGCGCAAGCTGATTTTGATAATGATGGGTTCTCTAATGCCATAGAGATTTCAGTAGGTTCTGACATGAGAGATACAAATGAAAAACCAGTATGGGCACCCGTTATGATGGATAATATTGTAATTATGGTGCCATCATTTTCTTAAGGGTTTCTCTCATACTAAGGCAGATACAATATTGTCTAGTATAAACTACCTACTAAAATTTCGAATTTACACCCAAAGGTTTAGGTAGTTTATGAAAAAAATAGTTTTGCTAATGACATTTTTTAACATCATCTATTTTGCTTCTGCTGAAGTGAATGTATTGGATAAAACAGCAAGAATTGTCAATGGAACACAAGTCTCCAGTAGTGATGAGACGTGGAGATTTATTGTCTCTTTGCAATGGAATGGTGGACACTATTGTGGTGGAAGTCTCATCGCTCCCAACTGGGTATTAACTGCAGCCCACTGTTTAATTGATGAGAAAAGTGGTAATCCCTATGTGGCAAAGAGTGGAGACACAGTAGGTGTGGGAAATTATCAACTTAATAAAATGAGGCAATACCATGTAAAGAGATTCATTGTACACCCTGATTTTAACAGCTATTCAATGGACAATGATATAGCACTGATAGAGTTGAGTACCCCCACATACAATGTACCAAGTATTAATTATAATATACGTTCAGCATTACCTATTGCTACTCCAACAAAAGTAGCAGGCTGGGGACTTATGAGTGAAAATTCTAGTTATACCCCTAATGATTTACGTGAGGCACTCACCCCTATTGTAGATTATAATCAATGTAATCGTGCTTATGGAGGCGAGTTAACTCCAAACATGATTTGTGCAGGATACTTTACTCGCACAAGAGACAGTTGTCAAGGTGACAGTGGAGGACCACTGATTGTTAACAATACATTAGTAGGGATAGTAAGCTCGGGAAATGGTTGTGCTAAAGATGGTTACCCTGGGGTGTATACAAAAGTAAAAAATTATGCAAACTGGATACATACATATCTCCCAAAAGTTGAAATCTTTACACCTGTTGAACATTTGACACCCGTTATGATAGGAGATATCACAATATTTGTACCCTATAAATAGCAGAGATACATTTTTTTCTTTGACATTTCAGTTAAGAAACTATATAATACAATACTTACACGTTAATTTAACGTAATACTTTCATAATTCATACCCAAAAAACAAGAGGACATATGAGCGATAACAAAAAATCTTCTGGCAACAACGCCAACAAAAAAAACAATAGAACCCACATTCCAGTCAATGGACACAAAATTGAAGACCTTCAAAAACTTCCCCTTGCGGAACTTGTAAATATAGCAAAAGAAGTCAAAGTTGAAAATCCCAATGAATTTCAAAGAAAAGACCTTATTTTTGAAATCTTAAAATCACAAGTCTCTGCGGGAGGCTTTATCCTCTATACAGGTATTTTGGAGATTATGAATGATGGCTATGGTTTTTTACGCTCGATAGATGGAAACTTTGCAAACTCATCGAATGACACCTATGTGTCTGGTACACAGGTCAAACGTTTTGCATTACGTAATGGTGACATTGTCACAGGGCAAGTGCGTTCTCCTAAAGATCAAGAGAAGTATTATGCACTGCTAAAAATAGAAGCGATTAACTACCTGCCACCAGAAAAGTCTAAACAGCGTCCACTGTTTGATAACCTTACACCACTCTATGCGTCAGAACAGCTTAAAATGGAGTATAACCCAGTCAAAATGACAGGACGTGTGCTTGATCTTTTTGCACCTATCGGTAAAGGACAAAGAGCACTCATCGTAGCCCCTCCTCGTACAGGTAAAACTGAGCTTCTCAAAGAGCTGGCACATGGGGTGACACACAATAACCCCAATGCCTCACTCATGGTACTACTGGTAGATGAAAGACCAGAAGAGGTGACTGATATGCAGCGTTCGGTCAAAGGTGAAGTCTATGCATCTACGTTTGATTTGCCTGCACAAAACCATGTACGTACAGCCGAAATGGTGATAGAAAAAGCCAAAAGACGTGTCGAGATGGGAAAAGATGTGGTGATACTGCTAGACTCTATTACCCGTCTTGCACGTGCATACAACACAGTCACACCAAGTTCTGGTAAAGTACTCTCTGGTGGGGTGGATGCCAATGCACTCCATAAACCAAAACGCTTCTTCGGTGCTGCTAGAAATATAGAAGAGGGTGGGTCACTGACCATCATTGCCACTGCATTGATAGATACAGGTTCTCGTATGGATGAAGTGATTTTTGAAGAGTTTAAAGGTACAGGTAACTCCGAAGTAGTCCTAAGCCGTCATGTCTCAGAGCGTCGTATCTATCCTGCTATAGATGTCACTAAATCTGGTACACGTAAAGAAGAGCTTATGGTAGATGCCCTTACGCTACAAAAAGTGTGGGCACTACGTAATGCAATGCAAAACATGGAAGAGGTTGAGGGTCTTAAATTCCTTTTCTCTAAAATGATGAAAACCAAATCGAATGAAGAGTTCCTATCTATTATGAATGAAGGCGCGTAATAAAAGCGATAGCTTTTATTCAATGAGTAATGAGAAATGAGAAATTAAAAGTTGGTGTTTTTGATTCTGGTTTGGGTGGGCTGACAGTTGTTCAGGCACTGAAGCAGGTAATCAAAAATATCGAACTTTTTTATATTGCAGATACCAAACATGCACCTTATGGTGAAAAAACACATGCAGAAATCCTCCAATACTCTTTAGATATTACAGACTATTTTATCAAACATCATGAGATAGATGCTCTGGTAGTAGCATGTAATACGGCAACATCAGCAGCCATCACAACGCTACGAGAAAAGTATCCCACCTTAATATTAGTCGGTACAGAACCTGCTATTAAGCCAGCGATTGAACAAACCAAAACATCAAATGTGGGTGTCCTTGCAACCCCTGCAACACTTAGTGGTGATAAATATCAGACCTTGGTAGAAACACTTTCTAGTATGAAGCAGGTAAAACTTTTTGAGCAAGCCTGTCCAGGCTTGGTGGAGCATATAGAAAATGCTACATTGGAGAGTAGGGAATGTATGGCACTTTTAGAGACATGGATTTCACCTATGCGTGATGAAGATGTGGATACTATTGTATTAGGATGTACACACTATCCTTTGGCAAGTGAAGTCATTAAGAAGATGATGCAAAAAGAGGTGATTCTGTTGGATTCAGGTAAAGCGATTGCACAAAGATTACTGATGTTACTACGTGAAAAAGGGCATAAAAATGAGGGTTTATTGCACGAAACATTTTATACCACTGGAGTCATAGACCAAAAAGTGGTCAAAAGACTTGTAGGGAGAGATATAAAACTTATAACCCTATAATCCTATAGCCTCTCGTACTTTTTCCATTTTGTTTTGGGCAATGGCTTGTGCTTTTTTTGCACCCATAGCCAAAATATCATTCACCTCATCCATATGTGAAAGATAATACTCTCGTTTTTCTCTAGCCTCAGCTAACTCTTCCCAGATGAGTTCCTTTAGATATTTTTTAAAGTGTCCATAGCCTTCTTTACCACTATGATAACGTAGTTGTAGTTCAAGCTTTTCTCGGCTATCTAAAAAGAGAGATGCCAAAGCAAAAATATTATCCTCTTCCCACTCTAAAGGTTCTCCTAGTGGGGTTGAGGAGGAGATAATCTTGTTACATCTTTTTTGTAGGGCTTTTTCATCCATAAAAAGGTCAATAGCATTGTCATACGATTTGGACATCTTTTGACCATCTATTCCTGGGATAGTAGCAACATTTGCTTGCACTAGATGTTCGGGTAATGTAAAAATTTCACCATATTCGTTGTTAAATTTTATAGCCATATCTCGTGTCATTTCTACGTGTTGGATTTGGTCTTTGCCTACAGGTACTTTTTGTGTATCAAAGAGTAAAATGTCTGCTGCCATAAGCACAGGATAACTAAAAAGTGCATGATTTGCGGAGATACCTTTAGCTACCTTGTCTTTGTATGAATGTGCACGTTCTAGTAATCCCATGGGTGTAAACTTGGAGAGTATCCAGTAGAGTTCAAGCACTTCAGGTACATGGCTCTGTACCCAAAAGGTGGTTTTGTTAGGGTCTATACCTATGGAGAGGTAGTCTATGGCTGCATCTATGGTGTATTGTTTGAGTGTGGCTGCATCTTTAGAGGTGGTGAGTGAATGGTAGTTGGCTATAAAAGTAAAAAGTTCATGTTCCTCTTGCAACTCCACCATTGGTTTCATCGCCCCAAAATAGTTTCCTATATGAAGTTTTCCCGAAGCTTGTATCCCTGTAAGTACACGCATAATCTCTCCTGTAATAATTTATGTAATTATAGCAGGAGAATTAGGAATTAGGAATGAGGAATGAGGAATTTGTGATATTTTAGATGCAATCATCACCATGCTCTTCGTGCGGTAATATATAGGTAATTCGTTTTTGTTATAATCCGAAGTGAAAATAAATTAAGGAATTTTAAAATGATATTTATAAGATTATATATAAGTGCTATCGTTGTAATATGGTTTTCTTTTGGTACGATATTGTGGCTCAACCCTATGATGTCGAGTCAAAATAAATTGAAACATACTATAGGATATATGGTGCAAAAAGCAAAAAAGATTCCCAAAAGTGAATCACATTATTTAAAGTGCATCCTCATCCATTCTCTGCCCATGTTTTCGGGGGACAATGTCTAAGGGCACACCCTCAAAGTCAAATTTTTCTCTAAAGAAGTTAGCCAGATAGCGTATGTATGAAAAATGTAGGTACTCTGGGCGGTTGGTGATAAGGGCGATTTTGGGTGGTTTGGTCTCATATTGTGTAGCAAATTTTATATTGACCACAGCACCATGATGTGATGGTACATGGTGTCGACGTATTGCTGCACGTAGGGTATCGTTGAGTTCTGAGGTAGGGATACGTCTTTTGTATCGCCCATAGATATCTACGATTTGATCGAGTATCTTATTGACACGCAGTCCTGTCTTGGCAGAGATAGTGATAAAAGGTGCGTAGTGTAG